>LVCQ01000091.1 GCA_001644975.1 Piscirickettsiaceae bacterium NZ-RLO1 | reverse complement strand
TTGTTCAATACCAACGCGATTCGGTATTTTAGTTTTATCGCCACTTTTCACCTTCTTCTTATAAGGCTTTCCGGAGTGAGGTAGGCTTTTGTAAAGCCCTCCTCCTTTCTCTCGATCGTCATAAATATAACGGTAGATGGTGCTCTCACTCACTTGGATATCATGCTCCTGTATAAGCTCTTTACTAATAACATCGGGTGACGTATGGGTGCTTAACCGCTCATGAATCAATACTCGTAAGCGTCGCTACCTCGGTAGGTATTTTGCACATCCAATGATGCAAAATCGCCGAGCAAAACGCGACGACTATAAACCCTCGGCTGCCCTCGTCACAGGGCATTACGTGCCTTGAATCGGCCACTACATACCCTGCTCTCAAATGGCGCTACGGCTCGTAAAGATTTTTAGACACTCGTTACGCTTGCTACAGACCTTACGGTCTTCCGCAACTCCGCTCTGCTAAAAATCCTCACCTACCTCGGCCTACTCACCCCGTGCTTTGCACTCCTTGGCTCGCAGCGTTTGCTTTCTCTGTGATTTGCTGAAAAGCTTGTCCTTGCTTAGCGTTAGCTCGTTTTTCTTCTGTACAACGCGAGGCCAAGCGATGGCAATAAAGACCGTTAAAATCGCTTGGGGTATGCCGTTTAATCTCGCGGCTAATCGTGCTAGGAGAAAAGTCAAGTGCTCTAGCAATTGATCTGAGCGAGTCTCCTTCTGATAATCGTTGTTCGATATAAAAACGATCTTTTTCATTTAAGTGCCGATAAACCATCTCTACCCTCTAAGTCAAAAGGCGAACTAGAGAGTTTATCTGTATGAATATGAACTCTCTACTGAGTGTTGCACTTCAGATGACGGAGGGCGTATTACTTACATTGCTTATACTACTTTAAGTGAGAGTGACCATCTCAATAGTGCAATCAATAATAAAAGGCTAGCCAATTCTTCTACTAAGGCTTTACATCTACAAGCAAATGCGTATGATTTTAAATTAAAGGCATATCAGCAGGGAGATCGTTATGCCCTTGGACCATCAACTTACAGATAATCAATCACTTCAAGATCAATTTATTCATTTACAAGATGAATTAAACCACCATATTATCGGCCAAAAAGAATTATTATTAATGCTGCAAATCGCTCTACTCGCCGATGGCCACCTGCTAGTCGAAGGCGCCCCAGGGCTTGCCAAAACCACAGCCATTAAAGCACTCTCACATTATATAGAGGGCGATTTTCAACGTATTCAATTCACTCCTGACTTACTGCCTTCTGACATTACAGGAACAGATGTCTTCAGGCCACAAACAGGTGAGTTTTACTTTCAACACGGGCCACTATTTCACCCGATTATTCTTGCCGATGAAATTAATCGCGCTCCCGCAAAAGTTCAATCTGCTTTACTCGAAGCGATGGGAGAGCGTCAAATCACCGTAGGCAACACAACCTACCCACTGCCACAATTATTTCTCGTCATGGCCACACAAAATCCATTGGAGCAAGAGGGTACATTTCCCTTACCCGAAGCTCAGCTTGATCGTTTTTTATTGCATGTAGAAATAGGCTATCCAAACCATCAAGAAGAAGCCGAAATATTAAAGCTCGTTCGCCAAAACCAAGGCACGCTGCAATCCCAAAATCAAATCAACCATTATTTAAGCCAAGAGATAATTTTTGCTGCACGCCAAGAATGTCAGCACATTTTCCTCTCACCAGCCATAGAAGAATATATAGTCCAATTAATCATCGCAACACGCCTGCCAGAGCAATACAACAAAGAGCTAGCACACTGGCTACGTACTGGCGCCAGCCCACGTGCCACAATTGCTTTAGAGCGTTGCGCTCGCGCTCATGCCTGGCTTGCAAACCGCAACTATATTGCACCAGACGACGTGCACCAAGTGCTCTTTAATATTTTGCGTCATCGTTTATTACTCAGTTTTGAGGCGCAAGCACAAGGTATTACCACAAATCAATGCATACAACGTATTTTAGAGACCGTGCCAACACCTTAAACAAAGTTTAGATGGAGAAGCCCGAAGATGTTCACAAGCACCCCTCACATCGAACCGGCTAAAGGGACAACCAGCCATATCGCAGATCTATTGCAACTTACTCAACAAGCACGTCGCCTCTCCATACGTCTTGCTCACTTCGCCAAAAGCCCAACTTCAGGGCCTCACCCCTCTATTTTCCGTGGCCGTGGCATGGATTTCGAAGAAGTTCGTCACTATCAATCCGGCGATGATGTTCGCGCTATCGATTGGCGTGTCACCGCACGCACGGGGCAGTTACACACAAAAATATTTCATGAAGAGCATGAGCGACCATTCCACTTCATTGTCGACCATAGCCACAGCATGCAATTTGGCACACGTGTATGTTTTAAGTCAGTGATGGCCGATTATAGCTGTGCAGCGCTCGCCTGGCTAGCGTTTCACCATGGCCATCGTATCGGTGGTGCGATTGTTCACGAACAACCCATTTGGCTAAAAAGCCAAGCAGGAAAAACAGGCTTATTTAGCCTTTTAAATAAAATGACCACAACTCACGCTCCTCACCAGAGCCAGCAACTTAGCAATACCTTAGAACAATTTATCCATCATAGCCGTGGCGGTGAAATATTAATTATCTTTTCTGATTTCTTTGATTTTTCAGAACACACGCAAAATTTATTAAAACAACTCTCTTATCATTACGATATCGCCTGTATCCATGTACAAGACCCACTAGAACAACGGCTCAATCAGCAAGGAAACTATCATTTCTCTAACGGCAAACAAACAGTTAATATTACTATTCGCTCGCAAAAAGATGAAAAACACTATAGTGATTACATGGAGAAACTACATAAAGAAAAGCAACATTTTTTTATAAAAAATGGCATTTCTTATTGTACAATTTCCACCGACCAAGACCCCATTGTGGTTTTAGAGCAAGCGATTACAGATCAACCTTTATTACGCAGGCAACTATAAATAATCACCAAATAGTAAAAAAGCAAACATATTACAACAATGAACAACCATAGCCCTCTGAGCTTATTAAAAGATATTCATGCCCCTGAAGCGGTCAGCGGCTGGCCACCTGCACCAGCTTGGCTCATACTAATTAGCGTTATAATTATATTCTTTATTATTTTAAGTTATTTTCTAAAAAAATATTACAATAAACAAAAAATTAAATCATATGGCTTAAGTTCTTTGCACGATATTCCGCAGCACTCAAATTCCCATTATGCCAAAGAGTGTAATGCATTATTAAAAAGAGTGGCACATTATTACTTTCCCGAACAAAATATTAAAATATTATCTGAAAAAAAGTGGCATGATTTTTTAATTTCAAAGCTCCCTAAAAAGCATCATAAATTTGCAACAGTACAGGCCAATTATTTAATTACTAGCCTTTACCAAGCAAAAACAATAAGCAACATAGAGTTAAAGCAATTTGTACACCTATGGATCAAGGAGTGCCGATGATTCAATTTGCCTGGCCTTGGTTGTTTACTCTACTACCATTACCTTTTCTTGTCCCTTTTATTCTCCCCTGTGCCAAGCAAAACCAAGCCTTGTTACAGGTGCCTTTTTTCCAGCAGCTAAATCAATTTTCAATCAATCAAAAAAGATACAAAAGACAGTATAAAAATCAATTATCTGCCTATTTTATCTGGGGGCTATTAATTATAGCTGCAGCTAACCCAGTGTGGATAGGGCCGTCAACTTATCAGCCTATTGCTGGACGTAATATTCTACTTGCTGTCGATATTTCAGGTAGTATGAAAGAAAAAGATATGCACCTGAATAATACACCAGTCACTCGCTTAACCATTGTTAAAAAGGCAGCCTCCTATTTTATTAAAGAGCGTAAACACGATCGAATTGGTTTAATTTTATTTGGCTCAAATACCTATTTACGCACCCCGCTGACCTTTGATCATACTACAGTACTTAGTATGCTAAATAATGCTATAACTGGCCTTGCTGGCCCTAAAACTGCTATCGGTGATGCAATAGGCTTATCGATTAAAACCTTAATGAAATACCCTAAAAACAGCCGCGTGCTGATCTTACTGACCGACGGTACCAGTAATAGCGGTGCCTTATCACCCACTCTTGCCGCTAAACTTGCACATAGTGAAAAAATTAAAATTTATACGATTGGCCTGGGTGCTAGTGAAATATCCGTCAAAACTCCTTTTGGCACACGCTACCTTAATCCTTCTCACAACTTAGATACAGCGACGCTAAAAGCAATTGCCAATATCACCAAAGGCCAGTTTTTTCGTGCTCAAGATCTCAACTCACTTGAGCAAATTTATCATGCAATTGATAATCTTGAGCCTTCAAAATCAATATCCCACAACCTCAGACCCGAGCATCCTCTATATCAATGGCCTTTAGCCACCGCCTTATTGCTTAGCCTCGTTACTAGCTTGCGCTTTATATTGCTCAATTTAAGATCAACACAAAAATTAAACAAATTAAAAAAATTCAAGGAGTAAACAAAGTACATCATGCTTATTTTCGGCATTCACTTTCAAACTCCTCTATGGTTACTTTGCTTGCCTATCGTCATTATTATTATTTTATTTCTCTGGTGGCAGAACAAAAACCACCCACACTTACATGCGATTTGTGATTCGCACCTATTGCCTTATTTATTACAAGGCCAATCTTCCGGGAAAAAGTTAATATTCTGGATACTCGGTTTATCCTGGCTTATCGCTATCTTTGCCCTTGCAGGTCCAAGCTTTAAACAAAATAACCCCCTACTTTATCAATCAAGCTATTCACGTATTTTTGTCCTTAACTTATCCAAAAGCATGCTTGCCCAAGATACTCAGCCTAACCGCCTGAGCATTGCTCGCTTTAAGCTACTAGAATTACTCAAACAAAGTCAGGATATTCGTACAGCCCTTATTGTATTTTCTCAACGTGCTTATATCGTCTCACCATTAACCAAAGACAGCCAAACTATCAGTGCTACCGTCCCTCTGTTATCCCCCAACTTGATGCCAGCTGCAGGCAATAACCCAGCTGCCGGTCTCGCTCAGGCATTAAAACTCTTTGAACAAGCAAAAACGGATCAAGGTCAGGTGATTTTAATCACAGATAATGCAGGCCAGAAAAAAACGTTAACCGCCGCTAAAAAATTAAAGGAAGCTGGATTCTCTTTAGATGTCCTAGCGATTGGCACTGAAGAAGGTGCGCCTATCCCTGCAGAAAATGGCCAATTTATTAAAGAAAATAACCAGCTTATTATCAGCCAACTTTCACCTAAGCATTTAAAGGCTCTTGCTAAAATAGGTGGTGGTTCAGCTTATTTTGCCAGTACAACCAACCAAGATATCCATAACCTATTAAAACAAGGCAACCTACATACACATTACAATCAATCAACACAAGCACACTCACCATCAATCTGGGAAAACAAAGGTCCCTATATCCTTCTTCTCCTATTGCCTTTGGTTTTATTTGCATTTCGTCGCGGTTGGGTTAATCCACTGGCTATTGCCTTTATTTCCACCAGTTCGCTTCCTCCTTCTCCCTCCCATGCAAGCATTTGGCAAGATCTTTGGCTCAATAAAAATCAACAAGCCATAAAGCAACTTACTCAACACCAATATGAAAGCGCCGCCCACACATTTACTGACCCACTATGGCAAGGTTATGCGTATTATCGTGATAAAAAATATAAACAAGCCTTAACGTCATTTCGCAAAGAAAACTCTGCATTATCTTATTATAATCAGGGGAATAGCCTCGCCCAGCTCGGCCATTATCAGCAAGCCATCAATAGTTATCAAAAAGCACTAGAACAAGACCCTAATAATAAAGATGCTGAATTTAACAAAAAATTACTAGAAAAGCTTCTTAAACAAAAATCGCAACAAGACCAGAATAAAGATCAGAATAAAGACCAGAATAAAGATCAGAATAAAGACCAGAATAAAGACCAGAATAAAGACCAGAATAAAGACCAGAATAAAGACCAGAATAAAGACCAGAACAAAGACCAGAACAAAGACCAGAACAAAGACCAGAACAAAGACCAGAACAAAGACCAGAACAAAGACCAGAACAAAGACCAGAACAAAGACCAGAACAAAGACCAGAACAAAGACCAGAACAAAGACCAGAACAAAGACCAGAACAAAGACCAGAACAAAGACCAGAACAAAGACCAGAACAAAGACCAAGATAAAACAGTAAAACAAAGCGAACTAAGTCAATCGCTCTCTCAATGGTTACGACAAATTCCAGATGACCCTGGCGGACTATTAAAGCGTGATTTCAAACGCCAAGACGAACAACAGCAAGGACAGTAAAGTGCGTCAATTAAGTTGTATTTTATTATTTTTTATTATATTACCTGTTTATTCTGCCACTCATTTGTCAGTATATACTTCAACACTAAATCCTATTGTTGGAGAAGGTTTTGACCTTTTTATATCTTCGAACCAGCCTTTTCAACACGAGCCAAATACTCAAGCACTTAATAAAAATTTTGAATTTTTTGGCCTTAGTAAAAGCTCCCAGATAAAAATCATTAATGGCAAAACACACGCTGAATATCAATGGATTTTGTCCCTTGCAGCAAAAAAATCAGGCCAAATCATTATCCCAGCAATTTATGTTGGTAAAAATAAAACCCATGCAATTTCTTTAAATGTAATTAAAAACTCGATAAAGGCTATCAAGCCTCAGGGGACAGTTGAATTAACAGTCAAAACCTCTCCAAAAATTATTTATCCACAGCAGCAACTTACCTATACAGTCATACTAAAGATCGCCCAGTCTATGGCTACACGCCTTAAAAATGCGAGCTTATCTCTTCCTCAAGTAGAAAATGCTATTATTAAACCTCTCGGTCATGATAAAAAGTATCAACAACAAATCAAAAATACAACATATACAATTATTGAACGCCGTTATGCTATTTTCCCACAACACAGTGGCAAAGTAGAGATTAAAGCGCCTACTTTTCTTGGTGAAATAGAAGGTTTACGTGCTCACGCATTTAGCTTACCCTTCGGCTTTTCTGGCCAAGAAATCAAAAGAACAGCTCCTGCCCTTACATTAACTATTCAGCCAGCGCCAAAACAACATCAAACTGCCTGGCTCCCTGCTAAAAAACTAACGCTACATAGCCACTGGGAGCAAGCCCCCCCCATCTTTCAGGTAGGCACTCCCATCACACGAGTTATTACCATAGAAGCTACAGGGCTACTCAGTAGCCAACTACCTAACACCCATCTTAACCTTGATAAAGCCAATGTTTATTCAGAAAAACCAATACTAAAAGACACTGAGAAAGGAAATAATATTATAGGTTCACGTCAAGATAGCTTTGCAGTGATACCGACTCAACCAGGAAAATTGGTTTTGCCCAAAATACAAATAAAATGGTGGAATATCACTAAAAAACGTTTCGAGGTCACAACACTTAAAGAGGAAGTTATTCATATAAAAGCAGTTGAAAAACCTTACGTAGCACCAACTCATCAAGAAACTCAAAAAATAACTCCAGACTCAACTCTCAAACAATCAGTAATCAATACTTCAACCAAGCCAATTAGCATCATGCCCTTGATCTGGCCGCTTATTAGCATATCTTTACTTATATTATGGCTAATTACCTTATATTTTCACTACCGTTATCGCCGCAATAGTCAGTTTGTTGGAAAATCATCAGCAACAAGTGATATTCTTACACCCCCAAATATCACTACTAGCAAAAACTTATTAAAAGAAGCCTGCTTAACAAATAATCCACAGTGCGCCAAAGAAGCACTGATTCAACTAGCCCAAGAGCTTTGGTTATTACCCACAGCAAATTTATTAGCTTTAAAGCCTTTTATTAGTGATCAAACATTCCAAGAGATTTGCTTGCTTAATCAAGCCCTGTATGCAGATCACAATAAAAATAGCTGGCAAGGCAACAGTCTTTGGCAAGCGATTTATCCTGAGCTAAAAAAAGTTAATAAAGGAAAAAAAGAGAACTCCTCTTTACCCCCTCTTTATCCCTCATAAAAAAAGCGTTATACCCTCTCGCGCTCATATAATAAGGGGAAATTATCACTGTTGTTTAACTTACCCGTTGTAATAACCAGGGGAGATATTGTCGCATAGCAACAAAAATAATTAAAAAACTATAGACAATAAATAATAATTTAATTAATATTTTATTAAGATTAGTTAAAAATAAATATAAGAGAATAGTTAACTTTAGTTTGAAGAATTAAATATATAACTCTATTTATATTTAAGGAATCTCCTATGCCTCTATCAAAATATGAAATAAATTATAGTGACATAACATTTGATACGGATAGCCATGAAGTTACAAAGTCAGCCCATACGGTAAAAAAAGGGCGAAGCAAGAGTAACACAGAAACCTATTTTTACAAAGAATTTCAGAGTAAAAGCCATTGTTATGATTCTATAGCATCTTTGCTAGCAGAGAAGTGGTATAAAAAATTTGCCTTAGTTTCTGAAACTCGTATAGTCATGGATAGTGAGGATTATAGCCGCCCCATCGGCTCTGCATCAGTGGGATTACAAGGTTTTATAGAAACACAAAGGATATTAGATACCTTAACAGATGGTAACAAGAAACTAGAACTAGCATTTGCTGATAGTGATGGCTCCTCCTCTTCAAAATTTAAGTCAGACTTAAACGAATTCTTTAATAAGTATCAAAGCCTCATTAAGGCGCTGCAAAACCCAAGCAGTACCATTCCAAATAAACAATATGCTGATTTTTGTAATGACTTTGATAAAATTTTTACTAAAAAAACATCAGTCATTATCGATAAAAAAAATATAACTTTAAAAGAATTAGCTTATGGTCTGGTTTCTGGTAAGGCGGGTGCAGATATCGCGCTCATGTTATATCCTGATGGCGACAATCACCAATGTAATAATGGTGTATCAATCAATCAAGCAGGTCAGCTTCAGTATTCAAAAATAGACCATGATTATAGTTCGGCACGACTACAAAAGCACAAGCCTCCCGATGAATTAAAATGCAAAATGAATGAAGCTATCGTTGCAGCTTTAACTCATGGCAACCCCGTACCACTGCAAATGACAAGACGTTTTGATTCAGCAAAACCTGAAAATATTTTTCTCAGATTCGCACATAGTTTTAGAAGAAAGAAAGGCGGATCAAAAACAACCACCTCCGAAAAAGATGCTTTTTGGACTCGCGCCATACAACTAAGACATAGAGAGCTTTATCAAGCAGAAACAGAACAAGCCTTACTAAAAGCAATTGCTTTAAATCCCCTAACACCAGCAGAAAACAAGCAACACTATAATTTCAATTTAGATTTACTGAAAGAAGAATATGGTCCTCTCTCAGATCAAGCAGCACACCTGACTGCAACTCCAACAAAAAGCAGACGCGATTTCAAGCGGCTAAAAGAGTATAATAATGCCCTAAGAGCTGAATCTGAAAGTATACTTGAGCGATATCAAGGCTTCTTATTAAAAAATCAACAACAGTTATATAGCATATTAAAAAAATTAAATTTTAAAAGTAATTTAGACGATTATCTCTATCTTAATCAACTAGACCTGGGCCAAGATCAGACTCTACAAATAATTGAACGCCCTGATTTTATCAAAACGATTGCTCGCTTAAATTTACATAAAGAATATACTCAAAAAGCACTGCATAACCCTGAATTATTCAAAACAATCATTAAACTAAATTTAAATAAGACCCACACTCAAAAAGCACTGGGCAACCCTGACTTACTCGAAAAAATCATTAGCCTAAGTTTAAATAGAAAGTGCACACTAGAAGCGCTCGATAACAGTCAGCAGTTTATTCAAAATTATCAAGATTTAAGCAAACTTCATCATGTTTACAATAGCATTGTTGAAGGCATTAAAAGCAACCGGTTTCAAGCACGTGGACTAGTCGCAGGCAGCATCATCACTTTCCAGGGAGAATTAAAAGCGGTGCCAACAAAAATCGCTAGAATATGGGACTCAATGACTGATGAATACGGTGACTTTAAATTAGTCGATAATACCAAGCCTGTCCTCGCAAATGCTCAGGCAGCAGCAGCCAACGCTACCAGCTTAAACCACCGAGGAAGCGCTTTCGCGGGCATGTTCTTTAATTCACGACAACGCTCTCAAAACCAAGAGATCTATGCAGAAATTAGCCAAATGCTGTGCCAGTGATATGTACCAGTGATAAAAAAATAGCTGATTAAGTAGCGTAAAT
>LVCQ01000090.1 GCA_001644975.1 Piscirickettsiaceae bacterium NZ-RLO1 | reverse complement strand
ATCAAGATTAATATTATGCCTATCAAGAATATCTACAGCAGCATTGAATGCTTTGGTTTCGATGATGCTAGAACTAGAATTTATTGAATTTTCTTGTTTGATTGCTTTAATTTCTTTTGCAATTTTATCTTTTATAAGCTCAATGGCTGCCATCCAGGTTTCGCTCTTTTCGAAACATAAACTGAGTGGATTGGTGACAAGTTCTTTTTGACGAACCCAGTAAAGTGGATGGCTTTTTTCAAACGAATCACGTTCAATATCATAATATAAACTGATAAGATCACTTAATGGTATGTCCTTTATCTTGTTATTTAGCATTTGGTTAAACTGTACATGGAACTTGTATTGCTCAAGGTCTAATATACTATGTTCTGTTTGATTAATTTTAAGATTATTAGCAATATCATGTACTAAAACAGTTATAGTATGCTCAATGCTATTAAAATCATAGGCAGGGCGCTTTGGTTTTGCACTATCTTTTATCAATGCTTTTTTTAAGTCACTGGTTATTCCTTGTGCTGGGTCTAAATTACTGTTTAATTTTTCTGCGATATAACGGGAAGGGTGTGGGCTATCTTTAAGCTCAGTCCAGCTTGCTGCGAGATCTGTTGCTGTCTTATCAAGTGTAATAATTGATTTTTGTAGCTCAAGATCACCTTTAAGTCGTTCCCAACTTGCAATGAAATCGACTCTAGCATTATCAAGGCTAATGATTGCTTTTTGTAGCTGAATATTACTTTCAAGTATCCCCCAATTCTCTTTAATAAAGGCAATCATCTGTTTAAAGGCATTAATCCCTTGTGTTTGTAACTCACCATAATGTGTATCTACCACCCATCGTAAAAGCAGATTTTGTGTAATAACTTCATCAGTAATAATCCAAGCATCACTATTAAGTCTTCCTCCGCCTGCCAGTGAACCTGCAGACAAACATAGTTTATCCGGATAATGTAAACACCTTTTTAGTGCAATTAAGTCCGCTGATTCATTTGGATGTCCTGCTTCTTTATTGGGTACATATCCTGAAGTTATAGGGCCTGCCGTTGTGACTCCAGCCAAATCAGCAGAATTAGCATAATCAATCAAATATAGAGTGTTAGCACTATCGATACAGATATTATCTGGCTTGAGGTCTAAATGTGCTTTGCCTGTTTTGTGATGATAAAGCTGGACAGCTTCTATAAGTTTTAATGCAAGAGTGAGTTGCTCATCAACGGATAGCTGGTTTTCAGACAAGTATTTCTTTAATCAAATACCTAAATATTTGTAACAAGAATAATGTTTTCTTTTATTTAAGTAGCGGCCACCGTCTCGCTCTGTGCGTCCATAGCTAACCCCATACAAATTTGCTGCGATATCTTCGTTTGGGTCATAACGCTTATGTTGAATTTTTAAAGCATATATCTGTCCTGCTTCATCTTCAGCTAATTTAACGACGGCATAGCCACCGGTGCCGAGAGATAGCCTTCTTCCAGCCAAAGCTAAAATTTTATCAGCGAGTTTGATAAAGGAGTGGCTCAAATGAATTTTTGGGCCATAAGGAGAGTTTGGGTCAGTATAGTCGACAGGTGTTTTTTGGTCTGTTTTCTGTATTTGTTGTGTTCGCTGAACTTTTGTGCCATCAGCTGCCTTAGCTAATATTTTCTTGGCAATAGCCCACTCTAAGGTTCTTTGATCTTCTGATGCCCAGATAATTTTTGGCATATTACCTCACCTTTAGGTCAGAGTTAGTCTTAAAGAATCCTGGGCCAACAAAAGCTGATAACTAGTGAGTGTGAGTTTAATATATCTCCAGTGAAAAAGGGCAGTTAGCCATGTATCTCATAACGATATTTGCGCAAACCCACGGTTATAATTAGGCAAATTAAGGTAAAAATAACACCATACCAAAAGGTGCTGTGAGTGAGCTGAAAGAGTAGATGGTTCAGATTATTGCTCAGGTAGGATTCTGTTGGTTGTAAGGTCCTCGTATTAAAAGTGAGATTATAGCTGTGGAATTCTGCGGTGGTCCAGATTTTGAAAAGCCCGGTAAAGCGTGCACTAATGGTGTGATATAACAGGCTGGAGCCTAAGATAATCCGCTCAAGTAAGCAGAGCAATGCGGGAATAAGAATAGCATATAGCAGTGGATTTTTCTTAACATAGGCAGAGACAAGTAAACACCAGGAGAAAATAGGTAAGAGCCACAAAGCCTGATTTATAAAAGAAAGCCATAGATAGGCCCAGACTCGAATCAGGTGTAGAGGGTTCCATAGGATAGTTAAGCTGATGGTTTGTGTATGCCATGTGAAAATGGTGCCGATAATAAGACTAATTATTTGCAAGACAATGATGCTAATAAAACTCCAAAATGGAATAAGAATGATTGCAGTTGCTAGTTTGGAGAGTACGGTTGCAAGATCTGTTGCTGGCAATGATTTCCAAAATAAAATGCTACGGTCTTGGCGATCATCAAATAGGGTGTTGAGTAGATAAAGTAATGTGTTGACAATCATGAGTATAACCAGCGGTAAACTCACAATATAGAGCATGACTTCAACAGAGGCATTTTGCAGTTGCAGATTATGGTTATTGACGGTAAAGCTAAACTTGCTATGTCGGCCGATGCCAAGTACGGTGCTTAATAATACCAAGGCCCCAATGATTAAAGCTGTGTATAAAGGTGCTTTCAGCATTGCGGTGCGGTTTTCCCAAAACTCTCGGCGCATTAGCATGAAAAATGGTTGCATTTAACGGCTCCCCTTAATTTTTGCAATGAAAATATCGACAAGGCTTGCCGGTGCAGTTTGCCCTAACGATTGTAGCTCACTTGCTGGCTTCTCAAAGAGCATTAAAGACGATTCAGGTAGCTGTTTTTGGCTTAATGGCTGTAAGGCAAGTGCAGCTTGCTGTTGTTCTGGTTTGACATAGACATGATTGAACTGTTGATGAAGCTGTGCGATTTCTTCATGCAGTAGCACTTTCCCAGCTTGAATCATAATAATACTTGATAAGATATTTTCAACTTCTTCGATTTGGTGGGTGGCGACAATAATGGTGCGCTTTTTTTGGTGGTATTCTTCAAGGAGCTGATTGTAAAACTCTTGGCGGTATAGAATATCAAGGCCGAGCGTTGGTTCATCGAGGACAAGAAGCTCGACGTCAATGGCCAGAATTAGAGCTAGGTGTAATTGTGTGATCATACCTTTGGATAGCTCTTTAACTTTTTGATTGTATTTAATATTGGTTTTATTAATAAATAATTCGGCTTTTTGGCGATTGAACTTTGGGTGAATTGTCGCGACATAGTCAATGGCTTGTTGTACTTTTAGCCATTGGGGTAGCAAAGCGACGTCAGCAATAAAGCAGACTTGTTCCATTAAACGATTACGTTGCTGTTTTGGGTTAAGGCCCATAACAGAAACCTGTCCGTGGTAAGGTGTCAGACCTAAAATCGCTTTTAGTAAAGAAGTTTTACCGGCGCCATTAGGGCCGATTAGGCCGATAATTTGACCTTGTTGAATGGTTAAATTCAGCTGATCTAGCGCAGTAAAGCTACCATATTGTTTACTTAGCCTTTGAATATTGATGATTTCTGTCATTATGATCGGTCGCTGTTGCAGTTTTTATGTTAGTTTACCTGGCTTCAACTCATGTGAAAATGCTTTTCTTTCCTGGTGGTAGTGAAAGAGTAGAATAATGTGTGTGTTTGATAAAATAGCAGCTTGGCTTAAGTTAATATTTTTTATAATTTATTGATTTTTAATATAATATTTAAAGTTCAAATTATTATTGCTAATTGACTGTAATTGATCTATATTTCGTCAATCTAGAATGTCTAGAATTTAAGATAAAGTGGCTCGCTGTTGCTTTGCTTGAGTGCTAAATTATAGAAAGGTAGAGCATGCTTATTCATTAGGGGACTGACTGATGAGTTAATCGCTACTTTCGAAAATTCACTGTTGATTTTATATGTAATTATGCCAGGTATGGCAGTTTTGAACGATTTTATATTTTAAGGAATAGCTTCTGTTATGAAAATTTGTTTTATCATGTACCCCTGGACACGTATTGAGCCCGAAACAGATTCTACATTAAGGTTGATTCATGAGTGTGCATCTCGAGGGCATACCGTTGCGCTGTCGACAGTGAACAATATGACGATTCGTGATAGTATTGCCAGCGTTTTTTGTGATGTAATTAAAAAGAACAGTAAAGTACCTGATAATATTCAAAGTTTTTATAAAAAAGTAAATTTTAGGCGCTCTCAGCTGCCCTTGGCTGGTTTTGATGTTATTTTTATGCGAGCGAATCCACCACTCGATACTCTGGCTTTGAATTTTCTTGATTCAGTCCGTGGCGATACATTTATTATGAATGACTTAGATGGTTTAAGAATTGCGAATAATAAACTGTATACGGCTTCTTTTCGTGATGTGGAAAGTGAGTTTATTCCAGCGACTCATGTTTCTAAAAATCGTGAATATCTTGAGCGTATTTTTGATGAGTCTGAAAACAATAAAATGATCTTAAAGCCGCTAGATGGCTTTGGTGGTCGTGGCGTGATTGTTTTGGAAAAAGCTGCACGACAGAGCTTTAGCTCGTTGTTAGATTTTTATATCGGTGGTGATGAACATGGTAAAGATAGCAACTACGTTATTTTGCAAGACTATGTTGAAGGAGCTGAAAAAGGTGATGTGCGTATTTTGATGCTCAATGGTGAGCCGATTGGAGCGATGAAGCGGGTGCCAGCCGCCAATGATGTACGGTCGAATGTTCATGCTGGAGGAACGGTAGTAAAGCACAAGCTAACCGCTCAAGAGAAGAAGCTATGTAAATATATTGGCCCGAAATTAGTACGTGATGGTCTTTATTTTACTGGGATTGATGTGATTGGCGGCAAATTGATTGAGGTGAACGTATTAAGTCCTGGAGGAATTACCCGTATTAATAGACTTAATCGGGCTAAATTACAACAGGATGTTATTGACTTTGTTGAGAATGTTGTGAATGCCAAAGAGTTAGTTATGAGTCGTAAATCGCAGTTTCGCCAGGTGATTGAAGATGCAGATGCTGTCTGAGCAGCAGGTGCTTCAGGCACTTAAAGCAGGTGAAGCGTTTGAAGGTGTCCTTCTGGATGGTTCTTTATCAATTTGTGTGCGCGAATATGTTCCTTATGTATGCACGGCAATTCATGCTGGGCATCAGCTACGACAGGAATTAATTGACTATTGTAGTTTAGATGCAGCGCAGCGTTTACAGGAAGAGGACCCTTATACTGATCAGCTGATCGACTCATTGCCGATTGTGCTGATTGCTAAAGATTCGCGTTATGAATATGATCTAAATCGTGCGCCAGATGCGTGTATTTATGATCAGGCTTGGGGCGAGACGGTGTGGTCTCAGCCCTTATCAGAGCAAAATAAAAAAACATCACTAAATAAACATGAGCAATACTACCGGATACTCGGTGCTTTATTAAAAAGTATAGAGCAGCGCTTTGGTGGTTGTTTGTTGATTGATGTGCATAGTTATAATTGGCAAATTCGGCAGTATGAGAAGGCTCCGGTCTTTAATTTGGGTACCTCTCAGCTTGATACTAAACGCTGGAATTATATCCTGACTGCGTTTGAGAAAAAACTCGCTCATATTGAACTGCCTAACCTAGATGTTTCTATTGGTAGGAATACGGTGTTCGCTGGTAAAGGTTATCAGGCAGCATTTATTAGTAAGCATGCGCCGAATACACTGATTATTCCGCTTGAAATTAAGAAAATATTTATGGACGAGGAAACGGGTGAAGTGTTTCCTCTTGTGTTGGAGAAGTTGCAAGAAGGCTTGTATTCAGCGGTACTCGATACGGCGGTGTGCTTTAATGAAAAGCTCAAGCGCTCTAAGCTGAAGCGGGTGGACCTTTTGCATTCAGAAATTGAACCGATTACCATTACAGTGGATCGCGGGCTTTACAGTTTAGCCAAAGGAATGGAAACTCTGCGTTATGTCAACCCTATTAATATTCAGCAAGAGAAGAAGCGTGTCTTCGCTAATCGGCGCTATAATCCAGAGTTTCGCTATCGGCAGTTGCGCTTAGATCCCTATGATTTTCGAGAAAAGCTGTATAGTTTGCCGGTGTCGCAAATTCAAGATCCGATGCTTCGTGGCTTGTATCGCGCTGTGGTTGATAATTATGCGATTAAAATTGAGCTACTAGCCAGTGTTGGAACGCCTCATTTTCTTTATAACTCATTGAGGTATTATGGTGAGCCAACTGCAAAAGACATTGCTAATGCGCGATTTATTCTTCATGCGGGCTCTTTACAGGGAGAGGACAGTGCTGAGACGAATATTAGTGCTGAAGAGGCTAAAGGGACGTTTGAGCAGGCAGTGCTTGACTATGGTTTTACTGACTGCCAGGTGATTGTCTCAACACGTATTGTGGCCAAAGCGATGGTTGATAACTCACGACGCGCCCTGTTAATCAATCGTAATGCACAGTTTTCAGCATTAGAAATCGCAGCCTTGATTCATCATGAATTAGGTGTGCACTTGGTTACGACGATGAATGCACTTGCTCAGCCGCTGTCTGTGTTCAGGCTGGGCCTCCCAGGGGATACGTATACTCAGGAAGGGCTGGCTGTATTAAGTGAATACCTTTCAGGTAACATCAATTTACATAGGCTAAAACAGTTGTCATTACGTGTAGTTGCTGTTGATATGATGGTTAATGGGATGAGCTTTAGCTCGGTTTTTAATTATTTGATTGAAGAGCATAAGATTACTTTAGATGAGTCTTTTAACCTGACTATGCGGGTATTTCGTGGGGGTGGCTTTACTAAAGACTACTTATATTTAAGTGGACTCAGAGATTTGGCCGCCTTTAGTCAGACGTGTGATGTTTCACCACTATTAATTGGTAAGACGGGTTTACAATTTATTGATACGCTTGATTCATTGTTAGAGCGGCAAATTGTATTTAGACCTCAGTATGTTACACCTGCACTGAGTCAGAATATTGGCTCGAAAAATGAGGTGCTAAGCTATTTAATTTCGTCAATTAAGTAAATATTTTGTAAGTAGCTTAAAAAGCTATTTACAGAATTAGGCTGCCTGAGTAATATTATTGGGTCTAATAAAATTGTGGATAGTCTAATAGGTAGAATCCAGTTTATTTTGTTGAATAAATCTAGTTTTTTTATTTTATTGTTGATCAATGTAATTTTTGTTGGGTTGAGAAGGCAAATGATTAAGCATATTGATGTCTTGAATGATCACGTGCTAGTAAGTAATAACTCTTTTTTTAGTGCTGACTGTGCGCTGCGTATCCGAGAGCTACATTTAACTCCACTGTTAACACAAGGGCATAAGGTTAATCTTGATTTTGAAGGAATAGAATCGATTAATGATGAGATTTTGTCATCTTTGTTTAAAGGCTTGGCCAATGAAACGGGATTGACAGAGAAAGAGCTACAGGGGCAGTTAATGAATCTGAACCTTGACTTGTTTACTTCAATCACTGCACGACAATATATGATGAAAGAAGCGTAATTTATCTGCTTACTCAGTTTAAATTTTTACTTGATTTAAGCAAAGGGCTGTTATGTTTAAAAAAGTTGTCTTGGCCGTGTGTTTTTTGACATTTACTACAATTTTATTTGTGCAGGTTGTCTATCTGCTACATTAGTCTATTTTTTAGGCTTCTAGCTTGCTAAGAAAAAGCAAAAGGCGTATTTTTTTATTATTATTTAGATAATTTTGATCGCTTTGAGAATTGCAATGAAACAGTTAGTACGCTTGATTATGGGAGTGTGGAGTATGGCGCTTGCTAACAGTGGATTGGCAAGTGGAGAAAGTGAATACCCACAACACTCTTATCGTGGCACTTGCCTTGATGAATGTGGTGAACTTATTGATAGTGCCCTAAGTGAAGGTGATGGTTTTAATTCAAAGGATTTGTCGGCGAGTTCTGCAGACTATAATTAACTTTGGGGCTGTGGGCCTGACATTTTGACTTGTTAGGGTGCGATTGAGTGGATAGACATTTTTAAGATATAAATAATTCTCAGCCAGGTGTAGTATAATTAAATCCAAGAGACTTGGGTCGTGAGGGTATGTCATCACTGTAAAAAAAGAAGCGATTTGCTATAGGTAAAAATGTAGCCAAATTGTTGGTTTGTTGTGGTTATGCTGGGAATCGGCTACACTTGCAAAGCTGTGAAAGTGATGAAATTGAGGTAACCATTGCAATTTTCTTGTGACAACTGTGCATCATCAAGCCTATGTTTACCTGCGGGTCTTTCTCAAGAAGAAATGTCCGAATTGGAATCTGCGGTAACCCGTCAGAAGGTGGTTGAAAAGGGTGATATTTTATTCCGCCAAGGACAATCTTTTAAGCATCTGATTGCCTTAAGGTCTGGCTCATGCAAGGCATACTCAACAGGTGGTGCTGGGCGTGACCAAGTGCTGGGATTCTTTTTTCCTGGTGATTTGTTGGGTTTAGAGGCAATTCATTCTAATCAATATCAATATACTGTAACGGCATTGGATACTTGTAGTCTGTGTATGTTGGAATACAGTCGGCTTTTGCAGTTATCCAGTCGCTTACCTGAGCTAAATAAACAGCTGTTGATGACAATGAGCAGGGAAATGATTCCTCAAACAAGCATTCACCTAAGCAGTCATGCTGATGAGCGGTTAGCGTCATTTTTAATGAGTTTATCTTATCGAATGCGTTTGCGCGGTTTTTCTTCACGAACTTTGCGTTTGAATATGACTCGGCAAGATATTGCTAATCACTTAGGTTTAACTCTAGAAACAGTCAGCAGAACATTTAAAAAGCTTGAAGTGGCTGGACTAATTGAAGCAACACGACGTCAGGTGGTTATTTTGGATCTACGGCAGTTGCAAGTAAAAGCCTGTGCTGCTAAAAAAACGACGGTCTGATTATAGGGAGGCCAGCTTTAATGTTGGCATGCCTTTATCCGTAATCGTCTTATAAAAGTGCCATTCTTCTTCAAAAGATAGTGATGAGGGGAGTATGACTAAGTCCGGGCGGGTACATGATAATGCGTATTCCAAGAGTGTGTATGGACATTCGCCTGTATGCAAGTATAAGTCTTGCTGTGAAATTTTTAGCAAACGACCTGTAGTCGTTAATTTTTCATAAGCATACTCTAGTATCTGATCGTTTAGAGCTGTTTGCTCGTTTTCTTGATTTTTTTTGGGGAGCTTGGGCGCCGGAATAAGCAAAGCCAAGGCTAAGCGGGATTTTAATCGTTCACTAAGTTGTCGTATATAGTTAATATCATTTTCGATATTGTATTTTAGCGGTGAAATATAGCTAAAACCTTATAAATTGACATAATGTAGATGTTCTAAAAAAAGATCTTCGATACTACAGTGATACTTTCTTCGAATGGCTTTAGCTTCTGCCCATTTTCTCTCAATCGGGTTAAGGTCAGGGCTATAAGATGGTAAATACTCAAGTGTATGCCCTTGCTCTTCAATTGCTTCAATCATATCAGAGCGTTTGTGAAAACGCGCATTATCCATAACAATTACTGAATGTGCTGGCAATTTAGGCAATAAATCTTTAACTAGCCATGCATAAAACACATCAGAATTAATTGACCCAGTAAATAAAGAGGCTGTTAATAATAACTTCCCTAATAGGGCACCAATGACATTAATATATAGTGCCACTGTTAGTCAAGACAAATCTTTTAACTGATTAATTCCTTTTATGCTGCCTCCAAAAATAACTGAGGTTGTAAATTACAGTAAACATCCATCGGTTTTTTGTAGTCAAGGGTTTGATGGAACCTTTTGTTATTATAAAACTCAATATACTCCGTCACTCCTGCTTTTAATTCCTTAACGTTCGCGTATTCAGATAAGTAAATATTTTCATATTTAGCACTTCGCCAGAAGCGTTCGATAGCAATATTGTCTGTTGCTCGACCTTTGCCATCCATAGAAATTTTGATACCACGATCGCTGCGAGCCAAGGAGTGCAAAGCACGGGGTGAGTAGGCCGAGGTAGGTGAGGATTTTTAGCAGAGCGGAGTTGCGGAAGAGCGTAAGGTCTGTAGCAAGCGTAACGAGTGTCTAAAAATCTTTACGAGCCGTAGCGCCATTTGAGAGCAGGGTATGTAGTGGCCGATTCAAGGCACGTAATGCCCTGTGACGAGGGCAGCCGAGGGTTTATAGTCGTCGCGTTTTGCTCGGCGATTTTGCATCATTGGATGTGCAAAATACCTACCGAGGTAGCGACGCTTACGC
>LVCQ01000089.1 GCA_001644975.1 Piscirickettsiaceae bacterium NZ-RLO1 | reverse complement strand
TTTTAAAGGAAAAATAAAGCCTCAATTGAGGCTTTATTTTTGTATTTTTAAATGGTAAGCCTAAGTCTGCTCTGGTGGTTATTATGGTTATAATTGCTGTTTGGCTTCTTCGGGAGAGAGCTTCTGCTGCTTAATGTAGTCAAATATTTTAACGACTTTGCGTACGCCATCTGTGGTTCGTGCAACTTGCGTGGCGGCTGCGGCCTCAAACGGGGTGATGATGCCAAGCAAATAGACAATGCCATTTTGAGTGACGACTTTAATCCGTGTTGGGTCGACTTTACCGACCATGCGCGTTTTAACTTTTGTTGTAATCCAGCTATCTTGAATTGCCTGGCTCGTGCTTTGTGGGGCACCGAGGGTGAGTTGGTTATAAACCACGCGGGGTTTGACAGCAAGGGTGATGCGGGTGATTTGGTCTTTATCGGCTTGATTAGCGACTTGCCCGGTGATAAGCAGTGCACCGTTATAGGCAGTAAAGTTAATGTAGTTATAAGCACGGCCTTGCTCGAGTTGAGGCATTTTCTTAATCATTTGCTGCCTGGCATCATAGGCAAGATTGACATCATTCCAGACGCCAGATGGTGAGTTGCGGTTATGGGCAACATAAGCGCCAGAGGCTGCAGCTGATACAGCAATCACCGCAGGCACACAGCCTTGTAAAGTAATACTACTGAGGATCAGACTGCTTGCTAGTAGAGTAAGTTTAGTGCTTTTTTTTTGCAACATATTAAATATTCTCTGATGTTGTGTTTAAATTTTATTTATTTTTGATATTTAGGTTTGAGGTGTTAGTTAGTGGTTATAGATTATAATGGCTTTGTTCTGAACTTAAAACTTAGAATTACTTAAGTGTTAATTTTGCTGTATGCTGGTTTTTTTATCAAGGCAGATTAAAGTAAATTAAGCTGCAGAAAATACAGGATTACTTTGACAAGATTTAAGATTATCGTTATGATTGCGTGCTTATGTTGAGTCAAGATTTACTACCGCAACAGGTTGATATTGTCAAAAGTTGTCAGAGTCATGTTCGGCTTGCAGGTAAGATCCCATTAGAGAAATTACCACGCTTGAGCGAGTTATTGGCAGGTGAAAAAGATGATATTCAAGCTGAAATTAGATGTTCTGTTGATGAACAGGGTTTGCTGTATTTTAAGGGTAGCATTCAGGCTGAATTAGAACTTAGTTGTCAGCGTTGTCTAGACTTGTATGATGAACAGGTCAAAGATGTGTTTTGCTTTAGTCCTGTTTATGGAGAGCAAGAAGCCAAGCGCTTACCTGAGTGTTATGAGCCTGTCATGATTGAGCAGAGCGGTGTGATTTCTTTATATGAACTCATTGAAGATGAATTGATGATTAATATACCTTTTGTGCCGAAGCATACGATTGAGGACTGCCAGGCAAATGGGTATACTAGGGCATTTGGTGATGATCAGGTTGAGGACGCGGTTGAAAAACCAAACCCGTTTGCGCAGCTTGAGTCACTTAAAGTGAAATAGTGATTAGGAGTTAAAAAATGGCTGTACAACAAAACCGTAAAACACGTTCTAAGCGTGATATGCGTCGTTCTCATGATGCACTAACTGCACCGACACTAACTGTTGATGCAACAACAGGTGAAACGCATCGTCGTCACCATGTGAGCCCAAATGGCTTTTATCGTGGTCGTAAAGTCATTGATGTTGAATAATTTATAGACTGCATTATTTATAATTAGCTACTAGCTATCTATAACAATAACAAAAGAGTAATTTCTTGATTACTATTGCTTTAGATGCGATGGGCGGTGACTTTGGCTGCGAGGTTGTCGTTCCTGCAGCTTTTGAAGCGCTTTCGCGCTGTGATGATATTCGGATCATTCTGGTTGGAGAGCGCCAAGCTATAGAAGTCGAGCTTGCTCGCGCAGGTTCGTCTTCTGCTTCTGACCGTTTATCTGTTCACCATGCCTCAGAAGTCGTTGAAATGGATGAGTCTCCTGCGCTTGCTTTGCGTGGTAAAAAAGACTCATCGATGCGTGTGTCAATTAATTTGGTTAAGTCAGGCCAAGCCCATGCTTGTGTTAGTGCAGGCAATACTGGGGCGCTGATGGCAACTGCTCGCTTTGTTCTCAAAATGATCCCAGGGCTCGATCGTCCAGCCATAGTCTATGCGTTACCAACGATGAATTTCTCTGATCCGCAAAGTATTTTGAATGAGCGTGTTTATATGCTTGATTTAGGTGCGAATGTTGATTGCACGGCAGATCACTTACATGAATTTGCGGTTATGGGGTCTGTTTTGGTGTCTGCTGTGCGTGGGATTAAACATCCCCGAATTGCCTTGCTAAACAATGGTTCAGAAGAGATTAAAGGCAATGAGCAAGTTAAAGCTGCAGCGCAAATTCTATCTAATAATAATATGCTTAATTATATTGGTTATGTTGAAGGTGATGGTATTTATAAAGCCCAAGCAGATGTCATTGTCTGTGATGGTTTTGTAGGCAATGTTGCATTGAAAGTGACTGAAGGCGTTGCTAAATTAATTAGTATTTTAATTAAAGACAGCTTTTCTTCATCGACATTTCGTAAACTATGTGCAGTGACGGCGATGCCGGCCTTAAATGATTTAAAGCATCAGCTGGATATGAGTCGCTATAATGGTGCCAGTTTTCTTGGTTTAAAAGGTACTGTTGTGAAAAGTCATGGCAGTGCGTCGATTTCAGCTTTTGCCACGGCGATAGAAGAGGCACGTTTGGAAGCCATTGAAAATGTGCCTGATCGCATTCAGCAGCAGGTACAAACCTTACTTGAAAAACAGGAAGGGTAGAACGTCATGAGTTATGCACGTATTTTAGGAACAGGAAGCAATTTGCCCACGCAGGTGGTCACCAATCAAGCCTTGGCCGAGCGTATTGAAACCTCGGATGAGTGGATTCGCGAACGCACGGGCATTTATCAGCGCCATATTATCTCGGGTGATGAGTCAACGGCATCAATGGCAACAGCAGCAGCGGAACGTGCTTTAAGCATGGCGAATGTTGCGGTGAATGAGGTTGACTTAATTATTGTTGCGACAACAACGGCGGACCGCGTTTTTCCAAGTGTCGCGTGTGATGTACAGCAGCGCCTGGGTCTAAAAGGCTGTGCAGCCTTTGATGTGCAAGCGGTTTGCTCGGGTTTTATCTATGCGCTGGCAACTGCAGAGCAATTTATTCGTTCTGGTATGGCAACAAAGGCATTGGTGATTGGCAGTGAAGCGATGTCGCGTATTTTAGACTGGAACGATCGAGCTACGTGTGTGTTATTCGGTGATGGTGCAGGGGCGGTTGTTTTAGGCAAAGATGATCAAGCGGGTATTTTATCGTCACATTTACATGCGGATGGTCATCAAAAAGAATTACTATGGACACCCGCTGAGCAATTTAGTGAGCAGCCTTCTTATATTACTATGGAAGGCCGTAAAGTGTTTAAGGAAGCAACGGCAGCTTTAGGACGTTTGGTTACCGAGACTTTAGCTGCTAATCAGTTGAAAGCAGAAGATTTAGACTGGTTAATCCCCCATCAAGCTAATTTACGTATTATTCAGGCAACGGCTAAAAAATTGGCGATGTCGATGGATCAAGTGGTGGTAACTGTAGATCAGCATGCCAATACCTCTGCGGCATCGATTCCTTTGGCCTTGGATATCGCTGTGCGCGATGGTCGAGTACAGCGTGAGCAACTAGTATTGCTTGAGGCGTTTGGTGGCGGATTTACCTGGGGTTCGGTGTTAGTCCGTTTTTAAAGATTATTTTTAATTTAAGATTAAGGCAGACCAGACTGTGAGGCAACTATAATTATGAGTCAGTTATCAGCGTTTATTTTTCCAGGTCAAGGTTCTCAGCATGTAGGTATGCTCAGTGAGATTAACGATGAGAGCGGTCTTATAGATGAAACCTTTGCTGAGGCCTCAAGTGTCTTAGGCTATGACCTGTGGGAACTTACTCAAGAAACGCCTGCGGAGCGCTTAAATCAAACTGAATATACGCAACCGGCGTTATTAACAGCCAGCATTGCTTTATGGCGACTATGGCAACAATCTGCTGGGGTTCAGCCTAGTTTTCTTGCCGGTCATAGTTTAGGAGAATATTCTGCACTGGTTGCAGCCGAATCTATAGACTTTAAAGATGCAGTCAAATTAGTGGCTGCTCGTGGGCGTTTTATGCAAGAAGCGGTGCCGGTTGGTGCTGGTGCGATGGCAGCGTTACTAGGCTTGGATGATGATAAAGTCGTTGAAATTTGTCAGATAGCCGCAGAAAAAAGTGGCATTGTTGAGGCGGCTAACTTTAACTCTCCGGGGCAAGTGGTGATTGCAGGTGAAGTGGCTGCTGTTGATTATGCTATAGAGCTAGCAAAGGCAGCCGGTGCGCGTAAAGCACTGAAGCTTGCGATGAGTGTGCCTTCGCACTGTCATTTAATGAAGCCTGCGGCAGAAAAATTAGCTGTTGAATTGAAAGATATTGAAGTAATTAGCCCAAGCATTCCAGTGATTCATAATGTTGATGTTGCAAGTTATTCAGCCCCTGAGAAAATTCGTGATGCTTTGGTACGCCAGCTCTACAATCCAGTGCGCTGGGTAGAAACAGTGAAAAAGTTTGAAGAAAATCAGGTGCAGTATTGTTTTGAGTGTGGGCCAGGAAAAGTGCTGGCAGGCTTAGGTAAGCGGATTGCAAAACAAGTTCAGTGTGTGCCACTGTCTGGAGTAAATGGGATTGTCATGGCTATTGATGAGGCTATGGGTTCATAATAATTTAGCGGTTAGAGTGCGATACAGATGAGTGAGAAATTAGCATTAATCACAGGAGCAAGCCGTGGTATCGGTCATGCTGTGTTAAATGAATTGGGTCGTCAAGGCTTCACTGTGGTTGGGACTGCAACGACAGAGGCTGGTGCTGAAAATATTACTGGTTTTATCAATGAGCAAGGCTATAAAGGCTATGGACTTGCTTTAAATGTGACTGAGCCTGAGCAAGTTGCGACAGCAGTTGACAAAATCACTAAAGAGTTTGGTCCGGTTCAAGTATTAGTGAATAATGCGGGAATCACCCGTGATAATTTAATGTTGCGTATGAAAGATGAAGACTGGAATGCGGTGATAGAGACGAATTTGTCGGCTATTTTTCGGGTGACTAAAGCCTGTTTGAAAGGAATGATGAAAGCGCGCTGGGGACGAATCATTAATATTGGTTCTGTGGTAGGCAGTATGGGTAATCCTGGGCAAGCAAATTATTGTGCAGCAAAGGCTGGCCTTGTCGGTGTGACCAAGTCGATGGCACATGAGTTTGCTAGTCGTAATATTACGGTGAATGTTATTGCCCCAGGTTTTATTCAAACGGATATGACCGATGCGTTAGCTGAAGAGCAGCGAGTGGCCTTATTAGAACATATTCCGGCAAAGCGTTTGGGCCAGCCTGAAGATATTGCCCATATGGCCGCTTTTTTAAGTTCAGACGCAGCATCTTATTTGACTGGACAGACTTTGCATATAAATGGTGGTATGTTGATGCCCTAATGGTTTTGATTTTCTGTGATTGTGGTACTATAGGCGAAAATTTGTAACGGACCTGTTTTAGGTTTTAATTAAACACTGAGGTGAAATAATGAGCACGATTGAAGAACGCGTTAAAAAAATTGTTGTCGAGCAACTGGGTGTTAAAGAAGAAGATGTGAAGCCAGAGGCATCTTTCGTAGATGATTTAGGGGCTGATTCTTTGGATACCGTTGAGTTAGTGATGGCCTTAGAAGAAGAGTTTGAGACTGAAATTCCTGATGAAGATGCTGAGAAAATCGCAACTGTTCAAGATGCAATGAACTATGTAAAACAACGCGAGAGCGCAGCTTAATATCCGAATTTAACTAACTTATCTATCTTATTTAGGCATCGTTTGTTTGAGCTGATTGAGATTGGGAGAAAACATTGAGTAAACGGCGTGTTGTTGTTACAGGTTTGGGTATGGTGTCACCGCTGGGTTTAACAGTGCAGGAAAGCTGGGATGGAATTTTAGCGGGGAAAAGCGGTGTAAGAGCGATTACATCCTTTGGTACTGATGACCTTTCGACTAAGATTGCTGCAACAGTCGAAGGCTTTGATTCTTCTGCATATATTTCTCCAAAAGATGCAAAAAAGATGGATTTATTCATCCAATACGGCATGGTTGCCTCCGACGAGGCCATTGCTGATGCAGGCCTTGAAGTGACTGAAGAAAATGCGTCACGTATTGGTGTTGCTGTAGGTTCTGGTATCGGTGGTTTAGGCACGATCGAGACCGCTTATGATACTTTGCAGCACAAAGGAGCGCGCCGTGTGTCTCCTTTCTTTATTCCAGGCTCTATCATTAATATGATCTCGGGCAACCTGTCGATTAAGCATGGCTTTAAAGGGCCAAATATTGCCATTGTAACGGCTTGTACGACTGGAACACATAATTTGGGTTATGCCGCACGGACGATTGCCTATGGTGATGCGGATGTAATGATTGCCGGTGGTGCTGAGAAGGCGGTGACTAGCTTAGGCATTAGTGGCTTTGCCGCCGCACGTGCTTTATCAAAGCGTAATGATGACCCAGCAGCAGCGAGCCGACCGTGGGATAAAGATCGTGATGGTTTTATCCTGGGTGATGGTGCGGCTGTGGTTGTACTCGAAGAGTATGAACATGCGAAAAAGCGTGGGGCGACGATTTATGCCGAGCTTGCTGGTTTTGGCGTGAGTGCCGACGCCTATCATATGACCTTGCCTGATGGGGTTGGTGGTGAGACGGCGATGCGTAATGCGCTGGCTGATGCGCAAATGAACCCTGAGCAAATTCAATATGTCAATGCGCATGGTACATCGACACCTGCCGGTGACCAGGTTGAAAGTGCAGCGATTGAGCGCTTGTTTGGTGCAGATATTAAAGTGAGCTCGACTAAATCAATGACCGGTCATCTGATTGCCGCAGCGGGTTCTGCAGAAGCGATATTTTCGATTCTTGCTATTCGTGACCAAGTGGCACCACCGACCATTAATTTAGATAATGTCGATGAGGGTTGTAATTTGGATTATATTCCTCATACGGCTCGTGAAATGAAAATCGAGGGTGTGGTCTCTAATTCGTTTGGCTTTGGTGGCACGAATGGGACGTTACTCTTTAATAAAGTCTAAAAAATTAAATTTAAATTATAGGTGATTCGCTGTGCTTGCAGCGCTGATCAATGGACAGATTAATAACCACGCCAAGGTATCGATTCTTGAGCGTGGTTTTTGTTATGGTGATGGTTTATTTGAGACTATTTTAGTTAAAAATAACCGGGCGATTTTACTGAATTATCATTTAGAGCGTTTGTGTCAAGATGCGCAGCATTTAGGTTTTGGTGAGAATGAGCTTGACCTTGGGGTATTTGAGCATGAAATTCAGCAGTTATTAGCTTGTTCTCCTGATGATTGCATCATCAAAATTATGCTCACACGCGGTATTGGGGGGCGTGGCTATAATCCGGCGGGTGTGTTGCAAGCGACGCGAGTAGTGGCAAGTTTTCCACTCGTGAGTTATCCACCAGATTATTATAATCCTGGCGTGAAGGTGCGTATTTGTACGACTCGTCTTGCGCGTCAACCACAACTTGCTGGGATTAAGCATTTAAATCGTTTAGAGCAAGTGCTCGCACGTGCAGAGTGGCAAGATAGTGAGGTTGCCGAAGGCATTGTCTTAGATACGGCCAGTTACGTTATCGAAGGGACGTTTACGAACTTATTTATTATTGATCACGTGGGAAATATTAAAACTCCTCGGTTGTCATATGCTGGAGTAAAAGGAGTGATGCGCCGCTTTATTTTAGAAACAGCGCATATGTTTGGGCTGAATGCTGTTGAATGTGATCTCTCTTTAAGTGATTTAGAACAGGCTCGTTCAGCTTTTTTGACCAATAGTATTATTGGCTTGTGGCCGATTGCTTCCTGTAATGATTGGTGCTATTTGGGCGCAGACTGTCAAACCACGCTAAAATTAAAACAAGTAGTAACAACGTTGATTAACCCTAAGTGAAAGCAAAATTTATTCTTATTAGCTTAATCAGTTTGATTGGCGCAGGTTCATTTTTTACGGGTGCTTATTTGAGTGTGCGCACTGTGCAATTCCAGCCGTTATCGGTACAAGAAAAAGAGCGCATTCGCATTCGTCCTGGTGAATCACTGAATGCCATTGCCTATGCGCTGCATCAGAAAAAAATATTAAATTATCCTAAACTATGGGTTTTTTGGGCTTGGTTGCATGGTCAATCTAGGCTGATTCAAGCAGGGGACTATGCGATTATTGCGGGTATGAGCGCTGAAGACTTACTCAGCAAAATGGTTGCCGGGGAAGTATTACAGTATGATTTTACAATTATTCCAGGATGGACCTTTCAGCAATTATTAACGGCTTTACACAAAGATTCTAATTTAAAGCATGAACTACAGGATTTATCAGCGGCGCAAGTGATGGAAAAATTAGGCTTAGCTGCTCAAGATGGTCAAGGGCAGTTTTTCCCTGAAACCTATCGCTTTTTAGGGCAAACCCGCGATATCGATATTTTAAAACGAGCCCATCAATTACTTGTGAAAAATTTGGCGAAGGCTTGGCGTTATCGTGCGGTAGCCTTACCACTTAAGAATCCGCAAGAGGCGTTGATTTTAGCTTCATTGGTGGAGCGTGAAGGTAAATTTAATCGTGAACGGCCGTTAATTGCCAGTGTGTTTTATAATCGTCTGGAAAAAAATATGCGCCTGCAGACTGATCCGTCGGTTATTTTTGCCATGGGTGATAAATATCAAGGGAAAATTACGCGCCGAGATTTACGCATTGACTCACCTTATAATACTTATCGCTATAAGGGATTGCCTCCAGGGCCGATTGCCATGGTCAGTGAGGCTTCATTGCATGCAACTTTGCATCCTTTAAATACGCCTTATTTATATTTTGTTGCCAGAGGAGATGGTAGCCATGTATTTTCTAAAACCCTCAAAGAGCATAATCAAGCGGTTAAGCGCTATATTCTTGATGCACACACGCGGCCTTTTACCTGGCGTGACTTATTGCTTGCTAAAAACGCTTAAATTTGCTTTTTAATGGGCTTCAGCGCACAATAATCAACATTTTCATAGCTGTATTTGTATTATTAAATTATTAAGATCAGTAGATAAAAGGTTGAGTGGAATTAATGGCAGGTCAGTTTTTAGTTGTCGAAGGTCTAGAAGGGGCAGGAAAGTCAACGGCGTTGACTGTAATACAGGATTATTTAATTAAAAAAAATCTGTCAGTAGTGATGACGCGTGAGCCGGGAGGAACCTTGCTTGCTGAAGAGATTCGTCATTTATTATTAAAGCATGATGACAGTGAAGTCATTACTCCTGCAGCCGAATTATTGTTAATGTATGCGGCGCGAGCGCAGCATATTGAATTAAAAATTAAGCCTGCTTTGGCACGAGGTCAATGGGTGCTTTGTGACCGTTTTGCCTTATCAAGTTTTGCTTATCAAGGTGGTGGCCGTAATTTACCGATGAAGTTACTAAATGGTGTGCATGATGCAGTGGTGCAAGACTTCAAGCCGCACTTAACCTTTTATTTAGATATTGACCCTATAGTGGGTTTAGAACGTGCACGACAGCGTGGGGAGCTGGATCGTATTGAGCAGGAAAAAATCGAATTTTTTATGCGTGCACGCAAGGTTTATTTAGAATATGCGCACAATGACCCTCATATTATTTTAGTTGATGGGGAGCAAAGTATGGATGATGTGGCAAGCTTCATCTGTCAACAACTAGGGCAGATTTTTTTATAAAGCGTTTTATCCGCTTTAGCTGTTCAAAGAGGATGCAAAGGATAGCTCTTCATTATTTGAATCTTGTAAGTGATTTTGAAATATAAGATTGGCGTGCTTTGTTTGCTCTGAATTAAACGAGACTTTTAAATCTGCAGCTGATTTTTGATTAATGTTTAAAGTTAAATCAAAGGCATTCTCAGCATGCTGGGCGAGCAGTTGTAAACTCTCTGGTGTTGCTAAGTCTTCGTTTAGGTAATTCATTGCTAAGGCTAATTGTAGCGCGTGGTTAGGATGCAATGCGAGCAGTTGAATATTTTCTGCTGTTGCTAGGCTTTCTTTCAATCGCTGCGAGCCAAGGAGTGCAAAGCACGGGTGAGTAGGCCGAGGTAGGTGAGGATTTTTAGCAGAGCGGAGTTGCGGAAGACCGTAAGGTCTGTAGCAAGCGTAACGAGTGTCTAAAAATCTTTACGAGCCGTAGCGCCATTTGAGAGC
>LVCQ01000088.1 GCA_001644975.1 Piscirickettsiaceae bacterium NZ-RLO1 | reverse complement strand
ATTATACTTTCTTGTAAATGAGAAAATGCAGGTAGTAGTCGTCTTTCTACAAGGTGATTATACTTGTCTTGATCAAATTTTTTATTCGTTGTGCATTCATATAAATCTGGGGTTATCTTTGTTCGATCATTCCTAAACAAAGGGGCTGAAACAAAGAGCAGTTTACCTTGATGAGGTGGGTCGCAAGTTTGAAAAGAAGGTAAACGCCTATCGTGAATGCCATTATCAAAGATTGATACATCTACTTCTGTGACTAGATCCGATAATATCATAGCTTCTGTTGTGTTCCAGTCTCTGCCATCACAGTAGACTTGACTTTCAGCAAATATGCCTTTTGCTTTTGTATTAGCAAGCAGCTCTAGAAATTGATGTGGTTCCAAATTTGCTAGGGAGATACTATCTTTATCGATCAAATGCTGTAGTCTTGCTCCTGGAGTTACTTCTTCAGAAATAAGATCTGCTAAATACTTTTTAGCTCTTAGGTAGCTGCGCTCGTTTATTGATAAGGTATATGGCATATATAAGCTTATTATTTATTAATTTAATTATAATTATAATTATAAAAATTTATTTTTTAACAGTAAGATTGGCCTATAAAGCTAAGTTTTAGGTAAATTTTAAAAGATAGTTTTAACAGTCCTATAATAATTAGGAAAATGATAGAGTCATATTTTTAGAATCTATCATGAAAAACATTGAGTTGTCTGGATAGATATAATCTATTAATTATATATTGATTTAAATTTTATTTTTTATAAAAATTGGGATGCTAGACGTGAGCAATCTTCTATTTCTTCTTGAATGTGTCCAGTGGCATTTGCTGTTTCAAAAAGCGGTATAAATGGTTTGTAAATTGTACTTTGGTATTTTAATCCGTTATGCCAAGTTGGGTGCAGCTTTCCAAATATTCTAATCGTAATTGTATCTCTAACATCATCATCATTATTAAATAATGGTAAGTATTTATTAATGTATAAGTTTTCATAGTTTTCATCAGGGGTAAGGCTTCGATAGATACCTTGATTTGAGTCTATATGATGGTAAAAACCATCTATTGTTGAAAAGGCGTTCCAGCTGTGCCCTTCTGTTTCAAGAATAAATACGGTATTTGGTTTTTCTGAAATATATGTTTCTACACCTTCCCAGCTCTCTATTCTTTCTGATTCTAGTTCAATTAGAATTTTAAATGCGTTATCAAATTCAAGGTTCTCTGGATATATTCCTTGGTTTCCTTTTAAAATTTCTGCGGCTTGGATGCTGTGTATAACACATTGGCCAGATTCTCTTGATGGGTTTATTTTGTTTAAAAAACTCGTCAGATGCATATAAAGTCATCTTATATATTTACTATTTATATATTTACTATAACTAGATCTATATATAGCGAATATGAAAAAGATTAAATACAGGTAATTTATTAATTAATTTAAAGGTTTTGTGAATATAGAGATAAGGGTTGATTTTATCTACTATTCGGAATAGCGAGAGTTGTTTTGAAATACCGTTTTAATTTTATAAAATTTAGCGTGCTCGCTAGTAAAGTGACAGCATAATTGTACTTGTGATGCCGTTAATGTATTGTTAATGCGTTTAATGTTATATTGTTAGTTATTAAGTTTTATTAGTTATAAAAACTATATGTAAATGAATGAGTATATTATGAATAACTATTCACTTGATTTAGCTTATGTTGAAATTAATAGTGAACAATATCTTAATGTCATCTCTTACCAAGAAAAGTTATCATTATCTAGCTTACCTGAAGTAGAGTTAGAATTTTTGGTAGAAAAAAAATTAACATTGATGAAATCCTTTATGCTAAGGCTGCTTTTGTTAAAAATAACTTAAAAATTACAGGATTTATTGGGCAAGCTAAACAAGTTACTTGTTCTGAAAAATATTATAATTACTCTGTTAATTTACAGCATGAAATTCACCAACTTAATAAAAATAAAAGAAGTCGTGTATTTTCTGATACTACTATTAATAATCTTATTCATACTCTTTTTTCTAAACAAGGTATTGCTTATGACTTAAGGTTAAATACTGCATATGGTCAAGAAAAAATATTTCATCAGTATCAAGAGACTGATTGGAGTTTTTTATCTCGTCATCTTGAACGTCATGGTATTTATTATTACTTTGATTATAGTGAGAATGGAAAAGTTGTTTTTATTGATGATAAATCACTGCATCAATTATTGACAGATAAGGTGTTTATTTCTAATGATTTCTCAGAAAATCGCTCACGCCAGTGTTTAATTCTGAATGAGTCGGTATTTATTGTACCTAATCAAGTCATAATACAAAGTTATAATCCGTTAAATGCTGAGCAATTATTAACTGCGACTATACAGGTTACAGATCATAGCCAAGGTGATGACTATCACTATATTGCGGGGGCGAGTAGTCAAGAAGAGTTAGAACGTCTAGGAAATGTCTATGCTCAGAGTTTAGGATGTTTAAGACATACGTATACATTGTGTGGTGAAATTATTAATGCTTATCCTGGTAAGCTGATTAATGTTATAGAGCAAGGAGATGGGAAAGCGCCGCAAAAATATCTTGTCTATGCTATGAAAGTGCATGGTAAGCAAAAAGCAACGACGTTAATTCAAAATGAAGAAGTGAGTCCAATATATGAGTGTACGTTGTATTTAATTCCAGCTGAGATTCAATATCGATCAAAAATGAGTAGTACTGTGCCTAATATTGCTGGATTTATTCATGCTAGTGCGCATGGTGGTTGTGATAGTGAGTATGCTCACCTTGATGACTCTGGTTATTACGAAGTGACTTTAAGAGCAAATTACGAAAAACCAGCCCCTTTCAAAGCCCGCAAGGTTGAAGTTTTTGCTGGTAAAAACTATGGTATGCACTTTCCAATTAAAGTTGGCACTGAGCTTTTAGTTGGTTTTATTCATGGTTATCCTGAAAGTCCTATTATTATTGGTTCAGGTTATAACAGTGATCATGTGAATGTTGTTAATAGCCAAAACTCGTATGACCATATTATTCGCTCTGAAAGTGGCAGTGAGATTAGGTTGAGTGATCAGACAGGAAGTGCAGGTTTTGAAATTAGTCACCCAGGTTATAGCCTAAAAGTGACCACAAGCTCGGAGTCTTAGTGTTAGACTTGGGTATGTTTACTCTTATGATAAATAAATGATAAATAAAAAATATTGGATTGAAGGAGTGTTAAATTGTTATCAGATAAAGCACGAATTGCAGCCCTCGAGGAGAAACTCGCGAATATAGAGCACGAAATTAAGGCGCATAATAGTCATATCAGAAGGAATATTGTTAATCATACGGAAACGACGAAAATTAATAACAGTGTACTGGCAGAAAATATTGACAATGAGACGTTAAAAAAGACGGTCGGTAGTAGCAGCTCTACCGCAAGTGTAAATAGCAATACGAGTCATGTGTCTTATGTTACTAATACCGGTTATACACAAACGGCAGCACAAGCGAATTATGAGATTATGGGGGCGACGGTAAGTGGTAATACTTATGGCGCGATTGCGACAACTAAAATTGCAGCAACAGCAAAAGCATCGCTGGAAACGGGTGGGCTATCAAATATCACAGATATTGCTGCGACAAAGCTCACGCTTGAAATGATTCCGAATAAAACAAACATGAAGCTGTCAACGATTGAAGAGACGGTCAGTACTGCTGTTGCGACTGAAATCAATAATGTAAGAAGTGAAGTTGCGCTAGCGACAACAGCTGCGATTGCATCTAGCACTAAAACGATTGCCAGTGATGTTAAGACAGCAATGAGTCGAATTGACACTGTAGAAAGCCAAGTTGATTTAGTTGCAAGCAAAGTGACGAATGTTGCTCAGCAAACTCACCGTGGCTTGTATGCTACAGCGTGTGCTTTAACTGAGCAAAAGACACACTCTATGATTATTACTAATGCCGCAATGCAGGTTTTAAGCTAACTATTATTTTTTAACGGGTGTTAATTTATTTTTGATTGCTGCCTGAGTTGCCTTATTTTGTAGCTGATTAATAAAGTGTGTACATTCTACTTCAATGGCTTCAGTAATGGCTTGAGCCTGTGGACGTTTTAAGAGTTGCTTCGTTATTTGTAGCGCCTGTATTGGTTGTTGCGCGAGAATATCAAGATATTCATGGGTTTTTTCTAGCAATGTTTCTTTAGGAAATAATTGATTAATAATATTCATTTCTAAGGCTTCTTGCCCAGTAAATACTCTACCTGTCATTAATAACTCAGCGGCTTTTTTATAGCCTGTAGCCTGCGCTAGCAATACGCTGGACGCCCCTTCTGGGCAAAGGCCAAGATGAATAAAGGGCAATTGGAAACGGCTTTCTGGTGTTGAAAAAGCAAGATCACAGTGTAAAAGTAATGTGGTGCCAATGCCGATGGCAAGGCCGTTGACAGCGGCAATGAGTGGCTTTTTGTGTGTGCTAATGCGGTACAAAAAATCGACAACGTCTTTCAGGTCTTCAGTAGAGCGTAGATTGGCAAAATCATTGAGGTCATTACCACTTGTAAAGGTATCTGTTGTATCAGTAAACAAGATGGCTTTAATCGTATCGTCTTGGTTTGCTATATCTAATTCAGTAACTAATGTGCGGTACATTTGTTGATTAATTGCATTCTTTTTATCAGGGCGATTAATCTGCAGTGTTAAGATATTGTTTGCGAGTTTGCGTTGAATATATGAGTGGCAGTCCATCGCTGCGAGCCAAGGAGTGCAAAGCACGGGGTGAGTAGGCCGAGGTAGGTGAGGATTTTTAGCAGAGCGGAGTTGCGGAAGAGCGTAAGGTCTGTAGCAAGCGTAACGAGTGTCTAAAAATCTTTACGAGCCGTAGCGCCATTTGAGAGCAGGGTATGTAGTGGCCGATTCAAGGCACGTAATGCCCTGTGACGAGGGCAGCCGAGGGTTTATAGTCGTCGCGTTTTGCTCGGCGATTTTGCATCATTGGATGTGCAAAATACCTACCGAGGTAGCGACGCTTACGTTGTGCTATCTCCATTGTTATCTTTGTAAGCCGCCAGAGTACTATATTTTATATATAGCATAAGCAAAGCTTGCGATAATGGTAGTATCAAGCGGCTTGTTTAAATGGTCAATTAGCTTGGCTCTTTTGCCATGTTCACCTGTGTTGGGGTGAGTGTTGTTAGATTTTCTTGCTCTTTTTCTGTTTTGTTTTTTCGTTGGGCGATGACAACACCAAAAAGAGCAATCAGCCCACCTAAAAAGCCAACTGTAGATAAAGTTTCACCTAATAATACGATGCTCATCATTGTTGTAATTAATGGAATACAATAAAAATAGAAAGCCGCATAACAGGTAGGTACTTTGCTTAATGCATAGCTCCAAAGAAAATATGCGATTGCAGCAGGAAAAATTCCCATATAAATAACGTTTATTGTGACCCAGGCTGGTGCTTGTTGAATTTCATGCATTAAATCAGGTGTAAAAATTAGCATCATGGCGGTACCTGACCACATGGCGATGCTGGTAAACTCTATGGCAGACATGCGTTGTAATAACGGCTTTTGTAAGATGTTATATAAGCTCATTGCTAGTGTTGCGATGATTACATCAATCAGGCCGTAATTAAATGTAGCTCCTGAGTACTGACTGGATAAGATAACGCAAATGCCGATAAAGCTGATTAATAATCCCAGTTTGTTCGTAAGTGATAGTTTTTCTTTTAAAAAATAGCTGGCACAGAGAACTGTAATTAAAGGCACCTGAGAGATAATAAAGCTAGAGATTGCGGCATTGGTTGTAACCTCTCCCATATTGAGTGCAACATTATAAACACCAAAGCCGAGTATACCGCAGGTAATGGCGCGGCCATAATCAGAGAGTGTTAATGTGCTGCGTTTTTTAAGCCGTAAGTAGAAAAATAACATACACAGTGAAGCAACAAGGTAACGTAATAAAGCCAATGGGCCGGGTGTATAGGCTTCTAAGCCAATGCGAATGCTGATAAAGGCTGAGGACCATAAAATAATGGTGATAATCAGTGCAATTTTTACTTTAATATTAATATGTTGCATATAATGGCTCATGGGCAGTGTGTTATGATCAGAAATTTTTGTTTAGCTTAGCTTAATTTTGCTTTTAAATAGTTTAAGTCGATATTTATAACCAATACAGATACAATTAATTAAAATTTAACCGTAACAGTTGTTTGGTAAGTGTTTACATATGGTGCAAGAGTATGAATTGCTTTATGAAAGGATAATACGCCTTGTCCGCCAGCGTATTGACTCTGGACAGTTAAAGCCTGGTGAGCGGCTACCTTCTCTACGGCATATGAGTCAGTTAGAAAGGGTAAGTGTTGCGACAGTCATTGAAGCGTATCAGCGCTTGGAAGCGGAAGGGCGCCTCATTTCTCAGCCGCAGTCAGGTTATTATGTTGCTTATTCAGCGCAGGGACAAGCGGCAGCGGTGCCGGGGTTAAAGGCTCAAGAGCGATTACCATTAGAGGCGCGTGAGGTAACTGTTGATAATTTGCATTTAACTGTGGCTGAGGTCTGTGCGGATCATCAGATGGTGCCGTTTGGCGCTGCTTTAGTTAGTCCAATGTTGTTGCCAGGGGATAAATTAGCACGTTTGATGGGTCGAGCGATGCGCATGCAGCCTGTAGAGAGCCAACAATATATGCAACCGCGTGGTTATTTGCCATTGCGTCATGAAATTGCTAAGCGTATGCAGAGCCATGGAGTACATGGCTGCAGTGAAGAAGATATTGTGATTACTGCAGGCTGTATGGAGGCGATTGCAATCAGTTTAAGTGCGGTGACTTCCCCAGGTGATGCGGTTGCGGTGGAATCACCGGTTTTTAGTGGTTTTTTATTATTGCTAGAAAGTCTGCATTTAAAAGCCATAGAGGTACGCACCGATCCAAAAAAAGGTATGGACTTAGACCAATTAGAAGCGTTATTTAAAGGGAAACGTGTGCAGTCTTGTCTGCTTTCGGCAAACTTCCAAAACCCATTAGGCTTTATGATGAGTGATGAAGATAAGCAAGCACTTGTGCAGTTAGCTACTTTGTATGAGGTTCCTTTAGTCGAAGATGATATTTATGCCGAGTGTGGTTATGGTCGGCAAGTGCCACGGTCATTAAAATCGTTTGATGAGCAGGGTATTGTTTTATATTGTAGCTCTTTTTCTAAGGTGCTCATCCCCGGTTATCGTATCGGTTGGGCGATGCCCGGCCGCTTTTTGGCTGAGTTTGCACGTATTAAGCTATCACGTACGATAACATCGAGTTCACCGGCACAGTTAGCGCTTAGTCAATTTATTCAACAAGGGGGCTATGAGCAGCATTTACGGCGGCTGCGCCATCTACTTGCAAATCAAGTGAGTCAAACACGGCAGGCGATTGAGCGGGACTTTCCTGAGGGGACAGCGTTATCTGCTCCTCAGGGTGGTTTTTTGTTGTGGTTGAAATTTCCCCAACAGGTGGATGCGAAAGCGTTATTTTTACAAGCGCGTGAGCAAAAGATTAGCATTGTGCCCGGGACTTTATTTTCAATGACAGACGCCTATCGCAGTTGTATTCGGGTAAGCTGTGGATTTCCTTGGTCAAAAAAATTAGAAAATGGCTTGACTAATTTAGCCAGTTTGGTTAGTAAAATGCTGTGAATATCGCTTTGTGGATAAGTGAATGTCCACAGCTTTTGTTAATAAGGGTGTGGATAAGTTTTGCAAATAAAGTGATGATGTGGTCTTGCAAGAATTGGTTAAATTTTGACCAGTTGTGTTTTTGAGTAATAATTAAAAATAAAACAGGAGGAACGAGAAATAACTGAGTTTCCTCCATACAATAGATCTATTCTGATGTAAAGAGGTATTTTAATTTTGAATGTTGATGTCGTTATAGTGGGTGCAGGTGCGGCAGGGTTAATGTGTGCCATTGAGGCTGGGCGGCGTGGCCGCAAGGTACTTGTTATTGATCATGCCAATAAAGTGGGTAAAAAGATTTTGATGTCTGGGGGTGGGCGTTGTAACTTTACTAATCTTTATACACATTCTGATCGTTATTTATCAGAAAACCGTCATTTTTGTAAATCGGCATTAAAGCGTTTTGTACCTGAAGACTTTATTCAGCGTGTTAAAGCACATCATATTGGCTTTCATGAAAAAAAATTAGGACAGCTGTTTTGTAATCATAGTTCTAAGGATATTGTGAGGATGTTATTGGCTGATTGTGACGAGGCTGGTGTTGAAATGTGGCTAAAATGCAGTATAGAGCAAGTAAAGTTCGAGCAAAGCGATCGTTTTCACATATCGACAACTGAGGGTCAGGTTAAGGCAAAATCACTGGTCGTCGCTACGGGTGCTTTATCGATTCCAACGATGGGGGCGACTGATTTTGGTCATCAACTCGCTCGGCAGTTTAGCCTAAAAGTATTACCGCTGCGCGCAGGACTCGTGCCGTTTACACTTCATCCGCGAGACCTTAACTGCTTTAAAGAGTTATCGGGGGTGAGTATTGCAGATGTTGTAGTCTCTTGTGCTAGCCAGAGTTTTACAGAAGATTTATTATTTACTCACCGCGGCTTGAGTGGGCCGGTCATTTTACAGATTTCCAGTTATTGGCAGCCGGGTGAGGTGATAACAATCGATTTACTGCCTAAGATAAATGTCTTTGAACACCTTGTGCACTTACAAAGGCAACGGCCAAAGATTGAGTTAAAAACAGTGATTAATGAGTTATTGCCAAAACGGTTTGTCCAGGTGTTATTTGATCATTGGTTAAGCTCAAAGCGTTTGGCAGATTATAATCATTCTGCATTAAAACAAATCGCTCAGCTATTGCATGGATTTACTTTACAGCCTGCAGGAACTGAGGGTTATAGAACCGCAGAGGTCACTTTAGGTGGTGTTTCAACGGATGAACTTTCTTCGAAAACCTTAGAGACGAAGAAAGTGCCTGGTTTGTACTTTATAGGTGAAGTTGTTGATGTAACAGGGCACTTGGGTGGATTTAACTTTCAATGGGCCTGGGCCTCAGGTTATTGTGCTGGACAGTATGTGTAGTTTGCTTAGGGGTTGGTATTTTCCCATGTGTTTTGTTAGCATGCTCAGAAATTTTAGAGCGTCTTAAATTATTTAAGTATTATTATTTTATGATTATAAATCATGGTTAAAAGGGAGACTATAGTGACAGATACCGTAAAAAAAGCCGTTGTTTTGGCCTCAGGCGGGTTGGATTCGACGACTTGCATTGCATTGGCGCAATCACAAGGGTTTGATGTTTATGCAATGAGCTTTGATTATGGTCAACAGCATAATGCTGAACTTGATGCAGTGAAACGTCTTGTTGAGGTTATGGGTGTGAAACAGCATGAAGTGGTTAAATTTACTATGGACGGAGTTGCTAAAGGGTCTGCGCTGACTAATCATGATATTGATGTGCCTGACTATAAAGGCGATGGTGAAATCCCTGTGACTTATGTGCCGGCACGTAATACCATTTTTTTATCGATGGCCTTAGGTTGGGCAGAAGTGCTGGGTTCACAGGATATTTTTATTGGCGTGAGCGAGGTGGACTACTCAGGCTACCCAGATTGTCGCCCTGAATATATTGAGGCCTTTGCAAAGATGGCAAATTTAGCAACCAAAGCAGGTGCTCAGGGGAATAAGCTGAATATTCATGCGCCCTTATCTCACCTAAGTAAGGCGCAAACCATACACGCGGGGTTAAAGCTCGGTGTGGACTATAGCTTGACAGTGTCTTGCTATCGGGCAGATCATACGGGGCGTGCATGTGGGCAATGTGATAGTTGCACTTACCGTAAGAAAGGTTTCGTTGAGGCTGGGGTTACAGATCCGACGTTATATTATTAATGGCAACATTTGCACTAAAGGCGTGATTCACATTAGAATAACACGATTATAATAACTGGATGATAACCATAGGAGATCCTGATCATGTCTTTTGAATTACCTGCACTGCCGTATGCGATGAATGCACTTGAGCCACATATGTCCCAAGAAACGTTAGAGTTTCATTATAGCAAGCACCACAATACGTATGTTACTAACTTAAATAAGTTAATTGAGGGCACTGAGTTTGTTAGTGCAAGCCTTGAAGAAATTATTAAAAAATCTTCCGGTGGGTTGTTTAATAATGCAGCACAAGTATGGAATCATACCTTCTTTTGGAGCTGTCTAAGCCCACAAGGAGGCAATCAGCCGAGCGGTGAGTTACTTGATGCGATTGTCAGCAAATTTGGTTCTTTTGAATCGTTCAAAGAGCAGTTCACTCAAACTGCAGTCACTACCTTTGGTTCGGGTTGGGGCTGGCTGGTCAAAAATCAAGTTGGAGAGCTTGAACTTGTTAGCACATCTAATGCGGGAAATCCAATGACAGAAGGTAAAGCACCTTTACTGACCTGTGATGTTTGGGAACATGCGTATTACATTGATTACCGTAATGCACGCCCTAAGTTTTTAGATGCATTTTGGGCATTAGTAAACTGGGGTTTTGTTAGTGAAAACTTTAATAATGCGTAATTGATATTGACAAGGCATATTGACGATTTATCGATAATCAATATGCCTACTCCGAGTTTTTAAAAACTATTTATATAG
>LVCQ01000087.1 GCA_001644975.1 Piscirickettsiaceae bacterium NZ-RLO1 | reverse complement strand
TTTTTTTCATACCATTGTTTATAGACGAGCATCCTTAGCCAAATCTTCCCAACAAGCCCCTAGATAAACAGCCAATCATAAGCATGTTTAGGCTTAAAATAACTGACAACGCTAGTTACAAGAGAACTGCATAAAAATGAAGCAAAATAAGCTAGAATAAACTCGCTAACGTTTTTGCTTGGCCAAAACATGCACAAGCCCAAACAAAAACAAGCCCTACAAGTAAGAATACAACAAGACAACATAACATATAGTATTAGGATAGGTAACATGCCAACGATTTTAATTACCGGGGCCACCTCTGGTTTTGGCCGCGCCACCGCCGAGCTTTTTGCTGACAAAGGCTGGAATTTAATCTTAGCTGGGCGCCGGACCCAACACCTGAATGACTTATACAGCAAACTGCACTCTAAAACAGCCATTCACACAATTACTTTAGATATTCGCGATACGGATCAAGTGTTCCAGACATTCAGTGAACTTCCACCACCTTTTAAAGAAATTGACGTGTTAATCAATAACGCCGGCTTAGCTCTGGGCCTAGAAACGGCAGATCAAGCTAACCTTAGTGACTGGCACCAAATGATAGAGACTAATATCACAGGACTCGTTAATGTGACTCGTGCTATTTTGCCGAAAATGAAAGCAATAAACCGGGGTTATATCATCAATATCGGCTCTATTGCAGCAAATACACCCTATATAGGCGGCAATGTCTACGGTGCAACTAAAGCCTTTGTTGAACAATTTACTAAAAACCTACGTACCGATTTGCTTGGCACTAAAATTCGCGCAACCACGATTGCCCCAGGGCTTGCAGAAACTGAGTTCTCTATTGTCCGTTTTAAAGGCGATAAAAATCGTGCTGAGCAAGTTTACAAAGATTTAAAGCCGCTGACGGCCAAAGATATTGCCAATACCATCAATTGGCTCGTTGAAACACCAGAACATATGAATGTGAACCATTTAGAAATCATGCCTACTTGCCAAACTTGGGCAGGTGTTACTGCAAAACCTAATTAACACTTTAATTAATATTTGGCCTAGCATTAGGCCAACTTAAATACAATCAACGATCAGCAAATACGCTCAACTGCACGCTGCATTATTAGAATTCAGCATAAAACTATTTAAACATTGGCAATGTATGAAGCTGCATCTAAGCTATCATAGTAATTATAAAACTCTCTTATATAGCGAGTCATCTAGTTTTCCAAAATGATCTGTTACTATACTCCTGCAAGATTTAAGATAGTTAAGGTACTTACCTAGTTCTTCGGAGTTTACTAAAAAGCTAGCGAATAGTTTATTTGACGAATGAACATTCAAAAGACTCCAGTTTAATTAAACGTGATACTTTTTCTTGCAATGGTATCAAAGTATTTGTGAACAATATTATAGATTACTCTAAAAACGATAACGTAAGATTATAGCAACACTATCTATACCAACTGAATCTCCAGTAAACCCAGGTCCAGCTATTTTATCACCAAAAATATGGCGATAAGATAAACCTGCTGACAGTCCTTTTTTAAAACGATAATAACCGCCTATTTCTGTAATAGGGCGAAAAGAGGAATAATCTCCTGCTTGATTAGGAAAGATTATATTCTGATTATTGTTAACAATAGGTTGACTCACGGTAATTTTATTCCATTGATAAGCAACGCCACCACCAAACTCTACACGAATATTTTTATACAATCGATAATGAACTATAGCCATCAAATGCATGGCTTGAGAGCTAAGATAGTCATTAAATACACTACCTACATGATCAACACCTTCAATATTTAATTTTCCATAAAACGTATAACCTACTTTATAGCCAATATTAACAAAGTTTGTAACTTCAACCAGCTGACTAAAATCAATACCAGCACCGCCATGCCCCTGCGTAAAGCGCACTGCAGTATTTTCTGGCAATGACTCATTCAAATAAGAAGATACAGCACTAATATCTAAGCGAACCTGGCTATAACTCTCTGTCACTCCAATGAGTACAAACAATAAAATAGCAATAAGCTTCATTGGGATTTAAAAATGCGCCAAAAAAAGTAGACTCTTGGCATGCTGCAAGAAGCATGCACAAGTTAAGTAAAATATGAATACAACAAAGACAAGTCCAAAACACACTACCAATGATTACGCAGTTCTCGAAGTGCTAAGAAAATTTCTTTTGGACGATCAACAAGAACATTAACATCTTGCTTTAATTGATTAATTAGCGCCTGACTATGCACCCGCAAAAATGGATTAACTTTTTTTTCTAATTTTAAATCAGTAACAATACGAGTATCGGGTGTTTGAGCACAAACTTGCTCTAATAACACTTTAACATCTTGATTATGTGGTTCACGAGATAATGCAAAGCTGAGATTATTTTCAATATAGTCATGCCCTGGATAAATTTTAGTCTCATCAGGCAACCCAAATAAGTGATCAATAACAGTATGATACAAGGCCCCAGCATCGCCACCATTATGGCAATTACCCACTCCAGCATTAAACAACGTATCGCCGCAAAAAAGCACAGGCTCTGGGTCTTTTGCATATAAGCATAAATGTGCCATCGTATGACCCAATGTTGTCAGTACAGTCAACTTAACCGCCTGACCTACATGAATAATATCTCCTTGGTCAACAAACGTATCCACATTGCGAATTTTACCGGCAGCATTTTTATGTGCCAATAATTTTGCACCTGTTTTTTCCATCAGTGTTACATTACCACGAGTATGATCGCCATGCTCATGTGTGCTAATAATTTGCTTAATTGTCCAACCTTTTTGTTCTGCTTTATTTAATACAATATCCGCATCAAACGGGTCAATCGCTAAAGCTTCACCCGTTTTTTCACAGGCGACAATATGATTAAAATTAGAGAGTGGTGGATTATCTAGATAAATACGTTCAATTAACATCACTTGTTTTGCAACCTCTCATCATTAACTGTAACTTGAGCCACGCGCAAATAACGCACCAGCTCCATTAAACTATTAATTTCTACCCTAGGTGACAATTCACCGCTATATTTAACTTTTTTCTCATTAAACCAACAAAAGTCCATCCCGATATTCAACGCCGCCTGATAATCACTTGTTAATGAATCACCAATCAACAAGCAATCTTTAGGCTGCACTTTAAGCGTATTTAAAATCGGTTGAAAAATATCAGGATTAGGCTTAGAAACCCCTAATTCATCAGAAAAAATAACAGGATAAAAAGCATCCATTAACCCCAAAGCCTGCAACTTCGCTAGTTGGTCCCGGCGCGTGCCATTACTTAGCAATGCACAATCAAACTGCTTCATCAATAAAGGCAATGCGTGTTCTGCACCCTGGCACCATACCGTTAATGTACAACTTTCACGATGGTAAAGCTCAACTAGGTCCTTAACAAGCGCAGTTGTCTTAAAACATGCTTTTAGCTCAGTGAATCTCAATACGCTCAACTGACCTGCGCGAATCATTCCAGCCTCAACTTGCTGCCAATAGGAGCGATTAATTACCTGATAACGTTCTTTAAAGTCATCATAACAACATACATCAACAAAATACCTTGCATAGAGTTTTTCTAATGCAATACTCTGTGCATAAGAAAAATTATACAGCGTGTCATCTAAATCAAAAATTAAACACTGATAGCCTTCCATTCTTTTTCCTTTTATAAACTCACCACTCCAAAATTATGATTGACCACTATAGCGATAAGGCAAATACTGCGGTTCCCATACTAGGCTGTCATATAACTTAGCTGGGTCACCTGCATGTGCAGCCACACCTTCTTGTTGGGCGACTTTAATCACCGCAATTGCAATCTCACGACTGACCGCACGCGCTTCACGCAACTCTGGCAACAACGCTGCCTCAGGATCTTCATGCACTGGAGCTAATTCACTTAAAACTTCCGTCGCGGCCCATAGCATGCCATCCGTTAATTTAGAGGCACCTGCTGCAATCACGCCCATGCCAATGCCTGGAAAAACAAAGGCATTATTACACTGGGCAATCCGGACTAATTTATCATTGAAGTGCACCCGACTAAACGGACTGCCAGTGGCAACCAAAGCTTTACCTTCTGTCCACTCTAATAAATCCCGTGGATCAGCCTCGGCACGTGCAGTTGGATTAGACAATGGAAAAATAATTGGCCGGTCAACATGCGAGGCCATATCCTCGATAATTTCTTTAGAAAATGCACGCCCCACTGTCGAACTACCAATTAAAATCGTCGGTTTTACATTACTAATTACCTCAGCCAACCCAATACCCGCTGGACTGTCCTTACCCTGCCAATCCTTAACATCTTGATCAGTCCGAGCATACGGCGCCTGAAAATCTTGCAAACCTTCACTGTCTTTAAGCAATAATCCAGTACGATCAATCAACCAAAAACGCTGGTAAGCTTCTTCACGACTTAAGCCATAATGACACATCGCGTCACAAATTTGATCAGCAATACCAACACCTGCAGTTCCCGCGCCAAAAATAACAACACGATGATCAATAAAGTCAGCCCCTGATGCTTTTATCGCCGCAAGCAAAGCCGCTAAAGTTACAACGCCAGTACCTTGCATATCATCATTAAAGGTACAAATTTGTTGACGATAACGCTCCAGGTTACGACGCGCATTATCACGACCAAAGTCTTCCCAATGCAAAAATGCCTGCGGAAATTTTTTACGTACTGCTTTAACAAATAAATCAATGAACTCATCGTATTGCTTACGCGTTAAACGCTCATGGCGCCAACCTAAATAAAATGGATCATCTAAAAGTCCGCGATTATTTGTCCCACAATCTAAATAAACAGGCACACCGCGACTCGGATGAAAACCACCACATAGGGTATATACCATTAATTTGGCCACCGGAATTTCTATGCCACCGATGCCCTGATCACCAATCCCTAAAATACCTTCGGCATCACTGACTACCACCAAATCAACTTCTGGATTCGTGCGATTATCTAAAATTTCTTCAATGCGATGACGATCTTCATAGCTAATAAATAGGCCTCGAGGTCGGCGAAATTCCCGACTATATTCTTCAACGGCATCTCCTACTGTCGGTGTATAAATCACCGGCAGCATGCTATGCATATGCTGACTAACTAATTTATAAAATAAGGTTTCACTAATTTCATGAAGATTTCTTAGATAAATGCTTTTTTCAAGCGGAGAACTAAATCGTTGAAATTGCAAATAGCAACGCTCAACTTGCTCATCCAGGGTTTCCACCCGCTGTGGCAACTTTCCGCACAGGCCAAATTCTTTACGCTCTTCTTCCGTAAATGCCGTCCCTTTATTAAGCTGCGGCATGGTTAATAACGCTTTACCTTTAATTGATGTTTTTATGTAAAGTTTTCCTGTTTTTTCATCAGTAAAGCAACCAAATAGTGCATTATTTTTCATTCTTAAAGATCCTTTATTCACTATGACTATGATATTGAGGACTTAATTCTTTAACCGCATTGACAAGTTCTTTAACATTATCAGGATTAATATCCGGATAGATACCATGTCCTAAATTAAAAACATGCCCAGAACCATGACCAAACTCACCAAGTACACGAGCAACTTCATGACGAATCCCTGCGGGTGTACCATACAAAACGGCAGGATCAATATTCCCCTGTAACGCCACCTGCCCGCCCACAATATTCCGTGCTTCTTGCAGTCGGGTTGTCCAGTCTAAGCCTATACCGGCACAACCGGTACTGGCAATTTCTTTTAAACACTGGCCGCTATTTTTTGAAAATAATACGACCGGAATATCAGGGCAAAAATGCTTTAACTCTTCAACTATTCTTGCCATATATGGTAATGAAAAATCTAAATAATCTTGCGGCGACAGCAAACTTGCCCAGGTATCAAACACCATCACCACCTGTGCACCCGCACTGACTTGTGCTTTTAAATATTCTGTCACCGCAGCACTTAAAATGCTTAATAAGCGATGCATTAATGCGGGCTGTTGATAGCGCATTTTACGCACAATGCTAAACGTCTTACTGCCGGAACCTTCGACCATATAACTAGCCAAGGTCCATGGACTACCAGAAAAACCAATCAACGGTACACGGCCGGCTAACTCTTGACGAATCAAGCGCACTGCGTTCATCACATAACCCAAGCTATCTTCAGGATCTGGAACAGCTAACTTTTCAATGTCAGCAAGGCTGCGAATCGGACGCTCAAATACAGGGCCCTCACCATTCACAAATTTTAAGCCTAGACCCATCGCATCAGGAATTGTTAAAATATCTGAAAACAAAATCGCCGCATCAAGGCCAAAACGATCTATCGGTTGCAAAGTTACTTCACATGCTTTTTCAGCATCCTGGCACAGCGCCATAAAGTCACCAGCTTGCTTGCGCACGCGCTGATACTCTGGCAAATAGCGGCCAGCTTGACGCATCAACCAAACCGGCGTTCTCTCCAACGGTTTTCTTTGCAATGCACGAATTAATAAGTCATTTTGCAACATTATCTTTCTATCCCCATCTGGTTTACCGGTCGATTATAACCGATGTCACCAAGACCTCATACCTAAACACCGACATAATGCTAGACAAGTACAATGTATTTTGCTAACGTCAAACAAGATCCTACGAGAAAAACACGAAAAAATACTTAAACAACCTTAAGATACATACTTAAATAAAGCATCATGCATCATTCAAAGCCTTATCTGCACAGTTTATCTTTGATTATTTTCCCTGCGGGGATATAAGCCATTTTCGATCATTTAACACAGCACTTTTTTTAATTAATTTAACTTATTAATCAGGTAGTTTATTATGAAAAATACACTAGGGAGTATTTTAATTATTGCAGGTACTGCAATCGGCGGTGGCATGCTTGCACTGCCTTTAGCCTCAGCAGGCCCCGGCTTTAGCGCCTCTATCATCTTACTTGCTGCGATCTGGCTCGGCTTACTTGCCTCAGCTTTCGTCTTATTAGAAGCTGTACTTGCCTTTCCCAAAGGCACCAACTTTAGCACCATAGCCCGTCTTACCTTAGGCTTACCTGGGCAAATTGCTATGTGGATTTCTATGCTCATGCTGCTCTATGCACTTGATGCTGCTTATATTTCTGGTGGCTCATCCCTAATCGTCGCCGCATTAAGCCAAGCATTTAACCTATCTATTTCCGCTCACTTAAGTGCCTGCTTATTTTTATTAATACTCGGCAGCATTGTATGGTACAGCACGCGTGCAGTTGATCGTGTTAATTCGATTTTATTTAGCTTAAAAGGGGTCGCCTTTATCTTGCTGCTCAGCCTTTTTGCACCTCATGTTAATCTAACTCAACTCTTAGATAGTGGCAGTTCACATTATTTACTTTATGCAATCCCTATTTTTTTTACTTCATTTGGCTTTCATCCAGTGATTCCTACCATCGCATCTTACAATGATTTAGATCCCAAACGCTGTCGCCGCATCATCCTCATTGGTGGCAGTTTACCAATCATCATCTATCTTGTTTGGGAAATATCAACACTTGGTATTATTCCACGTACTGGAGACAATAGCTTCCACTCTATTTTAAATCAACAAGGCTCTGTTGGTGAAATGATGATTGCCTTTCACCATATACTCAATAACAAACTAATCACCCTGACAGCAAATGCCTTTTCAGATATTGCTGTAACCACTTCCTTTCTTGGTGTTTCACTGGCTTTATTCGATTTTATTGCCGATGCCACCAAACGCCCTAATACTATAAAAGGCCGTAGCCAAACCGCACTTATAGCATTTCTACCACCGTTAGCCTTTGCTTTATTCTATCCAAATGGTTTTATTCTTGCTTTATCCAATGCTGCCATTGTATTTGCAATCACTCTGGCTGTCCCAGTATTAAGTGCTTGGCGTTTACGTACTACAGGAAAAACAGGGGCTTATAAAGTCACTGGCGGCTATATACTTTTTACTAGCTTATTAATCTATTATTTAATTATCTGTATCATTCAGATCTGTAGTGATTGCGGCATGCTAGCGCAGTTTGGCCACTAAAAACCAAATACATTAAAAATTAACAGCAAGCTTTAACAAAACATCACACCCTAAGCTTGCTTCTTACCTAACAAATTAATTTAATTATTATTTCAATACTTTATTGAATGATACAACAGCACTCTGACTCTTCATTATTATTATGATGTGTATCTAAAAAAGGAGTATTAAGCACCGAATAACGATTTAACTGTCCATTTAAATGGGCTTGATTCTGACTAAAATTCGTCATATTTAAAATTTCTTTCTCATCATAAGAGTCCTCTCCCTCAAACTCTACTCCTTCAATCGTAAAATCAGTTGTATAAAAATTATTTTCTTGCTGAAAATTTCTTTCTTTTTCTTCTCCAACATTATTGTTCTCTGTAAAATCTTGTTGCTTTATTTCTGGTTGGACGTGAATTGGGTTAGGACTAGGTGAAGGAGTTTCAATAAATAGCGATTCATCAAATATCAATTCGTTTTTTCGACAGTAATCTTTCCAAAAAATTTTGAGCTCATCCAAGCTCACTTCTTCTTCCATCGAAAACTGCAATTCACCACCTTGATTTATTTTTATCAATCCTAAAGGGTTTCTATCAACAGAAAACTCTGTATTAACATTATCATTAATATTATTTAAATGCTCAGCCAAATCACTTAATTGTTGATAGTCTAACTTCATTTCTTAACCTCTTTATTGCAATAATCAAAATCATTTAAAAAATAATATAATGAGAGCAATGCCGCCGTTATTGAAAAAACAAGATTATTTTTATGAAAGGTTTATCTCAGCCAAGAATAAAAGAAGATCATATCAAAATAATTTAGCTAATCTTTTTCCTTTCCAACATATATGTTATAACGATATAAAAATCATCACCCATAAATAGTTAGATCTATATATTAATTAAATCATTCAACTCAGCACTTAAAAACTAAAATATATTTCTAAGTGCTATGTTTATTTATATAAATTATTTAATTTTTTAGTCCTGGCCAAACTCAAAACCAATTTGCTCGGCACGTGCTTTAGCTGCAGATAATGTATTTTCAAAGATTTCATAAATACCACTTTGCTCTAGCACTTTCACACCCTCTGCAGTAGCTCCGCCCTTACTCATCACCTGTTGACGCAAAATATCAATTTGCTCATCACTTTCTAGTGCCATTCGTGCTGCACCTAAGGCCGTCTGTATCGCCAACAAATGTGCCGACTGTTGCTCTAATCCCATTTTAATACCGGCTTTTGCCATCGCTTCTATCACGAGAAAAATATACGCAGGCCCGCAGCCTGAGAGTGATAACAGCGCATCGAATTCAGCTTCAGAACTCACCCATAAAACTAAGCCCACCGCACGCATCAGTGACTCAGCATCCTCACGCTGCAACTCTGTCACTGTAGTGCCAGCATATAAGCCCGTTGCACCACTGCGTATCAACGCCGGCGTATTTGGCATCGCACGAATAACTGCCACAGACTCCCCCAGCCAATGTTGTAAAGTCTGACTGGTAATTCCTGCGGCGACAGAAATTACTAAGCACTCTTTTTGTTGAATCAATGCTGAATACTCTGCAATCACCGCTTTTAAACCTTGTGGTTTTACCGAAAAGACAATAATTTCTGCTTGTTCTATAACCTGACGAATGTCATTAATAGCATTGATACCAAACTGTTCTGTTAATAAAGTACACTTTTCAACATTACGATCTGCCACCCAGATCGTTGATGCCGTATAACCATCTGCAATTAATCCGGCAACAAGACTACGTGTCATATTACCACCACCAATAAAACCAATTATTTTGTTCATTTTTTCCCCTTTAATCTCGCGCACCAAAAATATCTGTGCCCACTCTTAACATCGTTGCTCCAGCACAAATCGCCGCTTCTAAATCTGTGGACATACCCATCGATAACTCAGAAATTGCTAAACCCTGCTGCATTAAATCATCACGCAACCGAGCTAACTGTAAAAATTGCTGATATTGAGCCTCAAAACCCACTAATTTTTTTGGAATTGCCATTAAGCCACGTAAAGATAACCTCGGCAGTCGTACGATTTTCTCTGCCAATACTAAACATTCATCAGGTCTTAGCCCTGATTTTGTTTCTTCAGCAGCCAAATTCACCTGAAGACAAATATTTAACGCAGGTAGACACTCCGGGCGCTGGTCACTTAAACGTTCTGCTATTTTCAAGCGATCTACCGTATGCACCCAATCAAAATGCTCGGCAATCTGGCGAGTTTTATTACTTTGTAATGCTCCGATAAAATGCCAGTTAATCTTTTTATTTTCGCCAGAACTAGAATATAAAGATAGTTTTTTTATTTTTAATATTGCATCTTGTAAATAATTTTCACCAAAATCACACTGCCCAGCTGTCATTGCTTGCGCAACTAAATCAACGGGCTTCGTTTTGCTAACTGCAATCAATGTTGGCCGATCTTTACGCCCTGATTTAATCATCGCTGCATCGATACGCTGATGAATATCAGCTAAATTATCGGCAATTACCATTAATTTAAATACTCCATATTAATCTGAATATTAATCTGAATCTTAGTCTTAACTCATTCGCCCTCCGTCATCTGAAGTGCAACACTACTCTATACTAAGCCGCCATCAAATACTCTAAAAAAA
>LVCQ01000086.1 GCA_001644975.1 Piscirickettsiaceae bacterium NZ-RLO1 | reverse complement strand
TAAGTCAATGCAAATAAATTTTAAGCAGCAACCTGTCCAATTGATCGATTCTTTAAATTATATAAACAATCACTTAATATCTGTTTATACAAGAAGGAATAAAATCTATGTATAAACATGCAAATATATTTAACCGTAACCACTTATTTAATTCAGCTTGGAGAAACGCATGAAATACAGTTTTCCTGATGACTCACCAACCAACTTTCTTGCGCCAACTCAAAATAATGCCAAGCCCTGTCGCCATCACCGTAATAAAACACAGTTAACATCACTGTCAGCACACCGAGACCGCCTTTGCCTAAGTGAAGAACTTCTCATTCCCAATCGCTAAGTTTTTTCCTATATTTTCGACCAAACTATTTTTTCACTATAAATAATAACTTAAATCTAGCCAGCATCAGTAAAGATAGCCTGATACTGCTGACGCAACTGGTTTTTCTGAACTTTACCCATCGTATTACGTGGTAATTGATCAATAAATACAACTTTTTTTGGGCATTTAAAATCTGCCAAACTGGTCTTACAATAAGCGATAATATGCTCAGCAAGCATATTGGCATTATCTTGTAAAACAACAACTGCAACCACCCCCTCACCAAAGTCTTCATGTGCCACACCAATCACTGCACTTTCATTCACACCTGTCACCCTGTCAATTACTGTTTCAATTTCTTTTGGATAAATGTTTAGACCACCAGAAATAATCATATCTTTCACACGACCCACTAAAGTTAGATAGCCCTGTTCATCTAAATAACCTAAATCACCCGTTTTAAAAAATTGGTCGTGAGTAAATACTTTATTTGTTTGATCTTCTTTTTGCCAGTAACCACTAAATAAGTGACGGCCTTGCACCTGCACTTCTCCGTTTTGCCCAGGTATGAGTACCTTTCCACTTACCTCATCAACGACTCGCACGGTTACATGCTCTAAAGCCATGCCCACCGTACCGAATTTGCGCTCACCATGCAAAGGATTTGAGGTATTAATTCCCGTCTCACTCATGCCATAACGCTCGACTAGCATCTTTCCAGTCCGTTGATAAAAACCTTGGAAAGTTTTTTCATGTAACGGTGCAGAACCTGAAATAAATAAACGTACTTGAGCCGCACGGCTACCCGTAAATTCGGCTTCTTTTAATAAACGCGTATAATATGTTGGTACCCCCATAAAAACAGTTGCCTGAATCAAACTGATGATCACTTCCATCGGATCAAATTTTGCCTGCAAAATCATGCTCGCAGAGGCATACAATACCGAATGTAAAGCAAAAAACAAACCATGCACATGAAACAATGGCAATGTATGCAGTAATACATCACTATCAGTGAATCCCCAACATAAATTTAAATCTATACAATTTTGCATCAACGCACGATGGGATAACATCGCACCTTTTGGCTTTCCCGTCGTCCCAGAGGTATATAAAATAACCGCAATATCATCCTGATCACTCATATACAGTTCACGCTGCACAGCCAATGTCGCCATGTTATCAAAAAACTGACCTGATGTTTTACCGCTTAAGTTATCGACATGAAAACTTCTAATCTGATAATTACCTAATTTTTTTATGTTTTTTTCTTGATCTGGATGACAGAGTATTAATGCAGGCAGTGCATCTTTAAAAAAATAATCAAGCTCATCTTGCTGATACGCCATATTAAGTGGCACATAAATTACTCCCATGCGCAAACACGCTAAATACAAAAAAACCGTTTCAGCTGATTTTGCCACTTGAGCCACTAAACGATCACCTGACTTTAAACCTAGCGCCTGTAGGCGAGCAGCAAATAAAGCCGTTGTATCATCTAAGTGCTGATAGTTTAAATAACGCTCACCCGCTTGTATCACTGTTTTTTGTAATGCTGATGAAAAGCGTTGATAGAAAAATGCATACAGATTCATCCCTATTTCCTCCTGAAAACTAAAACAAAGTTAATTGTCCTATCACGCCTTGCTGCTGAAAACGCACTCCCACCCCGAGCAAACGTATCATTTTATTATGACGCGAGTAGGCCTTATACAATAGCTGTCGATAAAGGTGAATATCAATATTTTGGTATTGCAATTCACAGCTTACACGCTGAAAATCATAATATTTTAACTTAATCACAAGGGCTTTAATCACCATAGACGTAGACATATTGGTTACCAATTTGAGCTTTAAGCGCTTTACTAAATCGTTTAGCGCATGCTCTGCCTGATTCAAACTTAAATCACTGGCAAAGGTTGTCTCCACAGTCACCGATTTGCGCTGATGGTTCACATCAACAGGACGATCATCAATCCCTCGGGCTAACTCATATAAGCGCTCACCAAATCGACCAAAATGCTGATTTAAATCAAAAAGTGAAAAATTAGCAAGTTCGGCACAAAATACTATTTTTAAATCTGCCAGTTTCTGCGCCATCACTGGCCCAACCCCAGGCAGGACGCTAACAACAGGCAAGCTCGGCATAAAGGCAGCCACCTGCTCAGGACGAATGACACACTCTCCATTGGGTTTATTGATATTACTGGCAATTTTGGCAAGAAACTTATTAGCCGCTACCCCACTGGAAGCCGTTAAACCTAAGTGCTGATGAATATCAGCACGAATTTGTCTAGCAGTTTTAGTCGCATTCTGGTGCGCAGAGACATCTAAAAAAGCTTCATCTAAAGACAAAGGCTCAACTAAATCACTATATTGATGAAAAATTTCATGAATTACCTTTGATACTTCTTTATACACACCCATCCGTGCAGGCATAATCACAAGATGAGGACAGCGCTCTAATGCCTTACGCGTTGATAAAGCAGAATGTACGCCAAACTGGCGCGCAATATAATTACAAGTTGCAATCACTCCCCGCGCACCTTGCCCACCCACTGCAAGAGGCTGATTTTTTAAATGGGAATTTCCCTGCTCTTCAATCTGAGCATAAAAATAGTCCATATCAACATGAATAATTTTACGTGGATATTTCAAGCCCACTTACTATTACCATATAATCCTAAACACCGAATTAATATCATTAATTTTTATCTATACTCATGCTTAAATATTATGTTTAATTTTTATTATACGTAACAAATAAATAACCTTATAAACATTTTCCATCAAAACAATAAAGTGCATTGCAACACGTTAAAAATAAACAAAAATAAAGTTGACAATGATAAATTGAAGGCGCTACAGTGCATAAGTCTCTTTGTTTAATCTTTTAGCAAGGTCAAGGACTAAATCTCCACATGTGCACTCTTCACCCTCACAGCTTCACATTCACTCTTTCTCATTTAATTGATCATTCAATGCGTTAAATTAGTCATAAATCATCAATTTTGCTATTGCCAACTCCGCCGATGCATGATTAAATATTCATTTATTTGCATATATACCCAAACCACCTTCTACCAATAGAAAGAGACTGTGATGACCCTCACCAAGAACCCGCCTAAAATTTCATTTTTCCTGCTTGTCCTTTTAATCACAGGCTCCATCGATAGTATTCGTAACCTACCCTCCGCCGCTTTATTTGGCTCTGAACTACCATTTTTCTTTATCCTAGGAGCTTTGACTTTTTTATTACCAACTGCCTTTATCTCCGCCGAATTAAGTTCACGCTGTCCAGATCACAGTGGCATTTACGGCTGGACACGCACCGCCTTTGGTAAAAAATGGGCTTTTCTTGCCATCTGGCTACAATGGGTCAATACCATGGTTTGGTACCCGACAATTCTCTCATTTATTGCAGCAACAACTGCCCATATTTTCGCACCCGCGCTTGCTAATAATAAATTCTATATGGTCAGCATGATCCTAACGATTTTCTGGTTAATGACCTTTGTTAACCTAAAGGGTCTTAAAACCTCAGCCCGCTTTGCTAGTATCTGCACGCTGATCGGCACTTTATTGCCAATGGTGATGATTCTGATTTTAGCCCTTATTTGGATCATCAAAGGCAATCCATCACAGGTAAACTTTCACCACTGGATGCCAAACTTGCATCATCAAGATGGCTGGATTTCACTAACAGCAATCATGGCCTCATTTCTAGGTATGGAGCTTGCCACTGTACATACTCGCTATGTTGACAAGCCACGCAAGACGGTTCCCAAAGCCTTATTAACCACCGTTGTAATTATTGCATTTACAATGTTGCTTGGCTCACTGGCCATTGCGATGGTATTACCAGGTCAAGAAATTGCCTTAGTCGATGGTATTATGCAGGCATTTAGCCGTTTTCTTGATCATTATCATCTAGCCTGGGCTATGCCAATTATGGGCATACTCATCGTTATCGGCAGCTTAGGCAGCATGATCAACTGGATGCTTTCACCTGCAACCGGTTTATTACAAGCAGCACAAGATGGCTTTGTACCTAGCTTTCTTGCTAAAACAAATAAAGTCAAAGCCCCAGCAAACTTGCTCATTTTACAAGCTATCGTTGTCAGCGTTGTCTGCTCTGCCTTTTTATTAATGCCAAGCATCAGTGGTTCTTACTGGTTATTAACTGCCTTAAGCACTGAACTTTATATGCTCATGTACGTCATGATGTTTTGTGCCGCAATTAAAATTCGTTACCAACAGCAAGAACAAACGCCGGAGTTTATTATTCCAGGTAAAACCGTAGGCTTTAGTCTCATCAGTCTATTAGGCTTTATAGGCTGCGGTATTACATTATTCGTCGGCTTTATTCCACCTGGCAATATTAATACCGGCAATCACTATGCCGTTATTTTTACAACTGGCCTCATTACCATGATTCTTCCTGTGATCTTGTTTTATATTTACCATTGCAAAACATCCACAACACCAACAACATTCATGGCAAAATGTTCTTAACTGCTATAGAGCTTTTTAGAAATTTTTTCTATATTTTGGCCGTTAAATCAATGAAAGAATACTTAAGCAAACTCACTTGTAGTTTGTGAACGCCAAATGTTACAGCTCCCTTTATGGGAGCTTTTTTTATTTTTTAACTTACCCTATCGATCTTATTTAATATCAATATACGCAGTCTAAATCACACAGCCTGACAAAAATAAACAATATCAATAAACAAAAAGACAAAGATGGCGCGCCTGACAGGATTCGAACCTGTGACCCTCAGCTTCGGAGGCTGATACTCTATCCAACTGAGCTACAGGCGCATTGGGCCACATCATAACAGCCCTCGCGCCAACTTTCAAAAAATTCTTTAAAAAGTGACAATTAAAGCTAAATCAAACGCGCTAAGCCATCAACCAATTAACTTGCTGCAAGCATTTGTTTAAGTATCGCCAATTTTTCACTACCCTTTTGACGACGCTGTTCAGGGGTGCTATCACATGGCCGCCCTTCATGCTCAAGATCATCAACAGGCAATTCTGCTAAAAAACGACTCGGGGTTGTCGCGACTTTTTCACCTTGACGACGACGCTCCATCACTACAGTAAAATATAAAGCCCGTTGCGCACGGGTAATACCAACATAAGCCAGCCTGCGCTCTTCTTCGATATTATCCTCATCAATGCTCGTTCGATGTGGTAATAACTCTTCTTCCATACCCACTAAAAATACATAAGGAAACTCTAGCCCTTTTGCTGCATGCAGTGTCATCAGTTGCACTTCATCTTCACCGCCTTCTTCTTGTTGACGATCAAGCATATCAATCAGCATCATCTTCGACACTAGCTCTTGCAATGAAACTTCCTCAGTCTCATTACTTGCAACCATGCGCTCTAACCATGCAACCAGCTCTCTGGCATTTTCAACGCGCTTTTCACCGCTTTTAGGCGAACTTGCCGTATCCATCAGCCACAGATCATAATCAATGGCGTGTAACATCTCTCGAATCGTCTCAATCGGCCGATTTTTTGCTCGCTCTGCAATTTCACTGATAAAGCGTGTAAATACGGTTAACTTTTCCAAGGCTGCGGCAGGTAAAACATCAATCACTCCCATCTCATAGCAAGCATCCATCAGACTCACCTCACGCTTCGCCGCATATTCGCCTAAGCTGCGCACTGTAGTCGGACCAATTTCACGCCGTGGCACATTAATTACTCGCAAAAAGGCATTGTCATCATCAGGGTTTACCAACAGACGCAAATAAGCCATGACATCTTTAATTTCAGTGCGAGAGAAAAACGATGTTCCCCCTGTTAAACGATAAGGCACGCGTTGCTTACGCAACATTTGTTCAAACATCCGTGATTGATGATTACCACGGTATAAAATCGCATAATCAGCATAACGCGCACCTTGTTTAAATTTATGACTTAAAATTTCAGCCACCACGCGCTCAGCTTCATTTTCTTCATCACTCGCATAAATGACTTTTAAAGGGTCACCAAAGCCCAGGGCACTCCACAGCTTTTTATCAAATAAATGTGAATTATTGGCAATCAATGTATTCGCACATTTTAAAATACGACCAAAAGAGCGGTAATTTTGCTCAAGCTTAATCACTCTTAAATGGGGAAAATCCTGCTGTAATTCAGCCAAATTCTCAGGGCGCGCACCACGCCAGGTATAAATCGACTGATCATCATCACCCACCACCGTTAGCTGGCCACTTTGTCCAACGAGTAATTTAATTAATAAATACTGACTCATATTGGTATCTTGATACTCATCGACCAACATATAACCCACTTTATGCTGCCACTTTTCTAAAATATCGGGCTGATTTTTTAATAATTGTACCGGTAATAAAATCAAATCATCAAAATCAACAGCATTATAAGCTTTTAAACAGCGTTGATATTCTTGGTAAAGCAGTGCTGCCTTTTGCTCAAACTCATCAACAGCATGATGCAGCGCCTGATCAGCCAAGATTAAGTCATTCTTCCAATTAGAAATTCGTGTCTGTACACGCTCTAAAGCTTCTTTGCTTAAAGTAAGTTCTTGCTCTGAAAGCTCCTTTAATAAAGATAAACTATCAGCAGCATCAAAAATGCTTACCCCTGACTTAAAACCTAAGGCACGTGCTTCACGCTTAATAATCGTTAAACCTAAATTATGAAACGTCGATACCATCAAGCCACGCATATCCTGACGTGACAAATTTTGGCTAATACGCTGTTTCATTTCACGTGCAGCCTTATTCGTAAACGTCACAGCAATAATTCGTTTAGCAGCAAGGCTGCAGTCTTGAACAAGATGAACAATCTTCTGTGTAATCACCCGTGTTTTACCACTGCCAGCACCTGCCAACACCAATAATGGCCCTTGACGGTAATGTACTGCTGCTCGTTGTTCATCATTTAAGCGCACGTTCTTCCCCCTTTACTCTAGCCGCTTATTGTACCAAAAGACACTTGAAGCGCTAGCAGTAAAAACACCCTATCATAGACTTCAACAAGCGAGCCAAATTATAGAGACTACACAGTCATAACACAGCTTAATTCACTGAAAGACTCACTAAAAAAATTACCAACTTATCTACAGCACGACGCCAGCTTAGCCACATTTTACACATCGAATATAATAAAATGGACCATGATGCATTTAAAAAATTCTATCAAATTGCAGCTCAATACTATTTCAAGCTAACCTTGCCTTACTGTCCTATACTCACGAGGGGAAAAAGCACATAATCACGCTAATATTCAGCATTATTTTTAAGAAATAAAAAATAAAAACAGCTTAGATAAAAAACAAAAAAGTGCCTTGATCATCTGTAACTTCAGATTCATCTTCAATTTAAATCTTTTTTAAATTAACTTAAATCATCTAAACTATGCGAAAATGGTAAACAACGCCAGTGATCATGCAATTGCTGACGCCAAACCTCAGGCCAACCTTGATGATGTGTGACATTTACAAACACTAAAGCACTACAAGCCGGATCGCCCATACGTGCTAAAAAGCGCTTAGCAATAAACTTAGGTACAACCTCATCATTAATGCCAACAAAGTGTCGCTGTGGCAATCTTTTAAGTTTTTTTGCAATATCAATCGCGTTTAAAGACTCAGGCATTTGGTCCACTTGATGATGTGTATTCACAGCATCATGATCTAAATTTCCAGCCAACGTAGTCAGTGCCACAATATCTGGCCGTGATGCGGCAAGTAATGCTGCCACAGCGCCACCACCAGAGTAACCAATCAAATGAAACTGCAAATTCGGAAACTTAATTTTTAATAAGTCCAGTGCCTGTGAAATACTACTAACCACTTCAGGGGAAAAACGATGGCTAGACCAATATTTAGCAGTGCATAATGGGTTTAATTCAACAGGCGTATACTGACAAGGCCTGGCAATATAGATCACATTAGGGGAGGGGTCACTCAATGCTAACTCTAACACCATATCATCCCTAGGTGTCGGATTTGCTGACAAACGATAGCGGTCCAGCCAGGCTAAACCATCTCCTTCGATATAGACCTGTGTAAACTTGATTTCAGGTGATACCCTATAAACACTTACTAGCTGAAAGTCATGTGTAGCTAATAGTTCAAAATGAAAGCCTGTACTTTTTGCTTTTTTCTCAGCCCTTTGTAAAGGTCCGCTACAGCCATATAGCACAACAAAAATTATTACTATAAATATTTTAAAATATCCATCCATGCTAATTTTTCCTTTATTATTTAAACAATTCAATCAACTTTTTATAAATTTAATACCTAGCGAATCATAGATAATAACCAATGTCGGAAAATCTGTACTTTTTCTCGTTTTACATCCTGCTCACTGGTTAAGCATTCATAGCGTCCTCCTGGGATACTCAGATCCATTGGAATCACTAAGCGATTTAAATAAACCAACTCATCAATATAACTACGGTTAGCAAGGCCAACTCCCAAGCCATTGCTTGCCGCATGAATCACCTGATTAGAATCTTGAAAAACCATCGTACGATAATCAGCTAAATCATGCTCTTTCCCGGTTAATCCTTTTAAATATTGCCGCCAAAGCTGTTTGCGATATACCGTATTCATTAATAATAATGTTGTTTCAGCAGTCAGTTGTTTCGTTTTTGCCACCTCATAATCAGGGTGACACACTAATACTAATTCTTCTTGAAAAATAAAATCACAGTGCAACTTTTTCCCAGTAAAATCAGCATCAAAATCTAAGCAAATTACGATATCAGCAGCCCCTTGTTCCAGTTTACGAATATAATCTTTCCCCTTATAATTTGGCGAACATAAACGCACTTCAATATGTGGATACTGCTCTTGAAATTCTGATAATTTTGGCATTAACCAACGCATAGCAAAAATATTTGGTACGATAACATTCAGTAAATTATTATGCTCATTGGCAAGCAAAAAGTGCTCAGTGGCTTGCTCAATTTGATCAAATGCTGTTTGTAAAGTGCGTGCATAATCTGCAGCAAAGGCCGTTAACTCAAGCCTACGCCCCACCTTCCGAAATAACTTCACTCCCAGGTAGTCTTCAAGCTGCTTCACCTGCAAACTCACAGAAACATGTGTTACAAATAATTCTTCAGCTGCCCGAGTAAAATTCAAGTGTTTGGCAGCACAAATAAATACTTGCAAAGAGCGTAATGGTGGCAATCGCATACTGTACCCTTAATCTAAACAGATTATATTTACAGCAATAATCTGTAAGAAAAAATTACACATAGTTTAACTTTTTTGCACCTCATTACAAGTTTTTTTATTGACTAACACTCACGCCAACAGCACTGCATATGTTCCTTTTTTAAATATCGAAAATTAAAAATTGGAGTTTATTAAAACAAGTACATTCGCCAATTCTTTACTAAAAATTCCAAGATATATAAAATCGACAAGAAACTCAGAAATAACATAAATAAATTTTAAAGATCACCTTAAACAGTAAAAATTCCTTGAAAAAAAAGTTCTTATTGCAATAAAATCCAATACTGAATTAAAGCTTAAGGAAATTTATAACAAATGGAGTTTAAAGTATGCCTCTTATGCTCGTTATGGACTTAGATGAAACTGTTCTATCAACACGCCCGACTCTTTTAAATAGTAATGTTAATTTAACTCCCAGTGTATCTAATCCTTATGGAGGTAATCATGTTTGCTACACTCTAAATAAAAATAAACTAAGCCAACTATTTCGCCGTATAATTAACGCGGGTGGGGATATAGCTGTTGTTACTGCTTCAAACTTAAGTGCTGAACAAATTAAAATTTTTTTTCATGTTGAATTTAACATTGATTTAAAACTAAGAAATATATTTAGGGGCCTATCTTTTTTTTATGGCAACCAACAATATAATTTGGATAAAACCCAAACTTTATATCAAATAGCTCACCAATATACACAATTAGAAGTTTGTTTTGTTGATAATGCACTTTTGCATATTCAAAGTGCTTCATGTGCTGGCTTTAAAACTCTTTATGCAGATACAAACTGCATCAGTGGTGAAAGTAATCGCTTCATTAATACACTAACTATGTTGTCGTGGCGTATAGCCGGAGACTTCCATCACCAACATGGAGATCTTCTACTTGCTGCACATGCAGTTAATGAAGTCGCTAAAATAAGTGGTCATTCAAAAGACTGGCGTGAGGCTGGACATTTTTATACTCGAAGTGAAGACTTTAAATCTGTAGCATATACATTTGAGCAAGCAGCTAAAATTGATAATCACCCCAAGGACTGGCGTATCGCCGGAATTCACTATATTAAAGTAAAAGATTTTAGGTCTGCTGTGTATACATTTAAAAAAGCAGCTAAAGTAAGTAAAGATGCGAGAGATCAACGCCAGGTGGCAAAATGTTATATTGAACTAAGGGGTTTTGAGTCCGCCGCGCATGCCTTTACTCAAGCAGCTAAAATCAGTGGTGACCCTAGAGATCAACGCCAAGTGGCAAAGTGTTATATTGAACTAAGGGATTTTGAGTCCG
>LVCQ01000085.1 GCA_001644975.1 Piscirickettsiaceae bacterium NZ-RLO1 | reverse complement strand
CTATAATAATAAGGACTAATTAATAAGGACTAAATTATTATATGAGCCTTATTGGCCAGCAGTCTATTAGACTAGCAAGCTCCGGTTTTAAAGTTATATGTTGAGTTTCTACTTATATTTTGTTAGGGTTTGGCCGTTTGTGTCAAAAATAAGGTCGCCTGTACGATGAGTGATTTATCTGTGTCTTCTGAGTCTATTGCCTTGTCCACAAGAGCTGCGTCTATAAAGGCGTGGGCCATTAGTTTGGTGGGAGGCTTATTTTTCTTTTACGAATTTATTCAGATGAATATGTTTAACTCGCTGGCAGAAAGCTTCGCTGCGGCTTTTCATTTATCAGCTTTTCAAATTGGTTTAGTGTCAGCATTTTACTTTTTGGCTGATTCGATATTGCTTTATCCTGCGGGCGTGTTAGTTGATCGGCTCTCCTCACGCCGTGTGATTATTTATGGCATGGTCATGTGTATTATTGGCACCTTATTGATTGCCAGTGCTAGCAGTTCTTGGTTTTTAGTGGTGGCGCGCTTTTTAGAAGGTATTTCGGCCGCTTTTTGTCTACTTAGTATTTTGCGCCTAGCTTCTCAATGGCTGCCTGAAAACCGCATGGCAACCGCATCAGGCTTGATTGTCACAATTGGTATGCTAGGCGGTGCAGTGTCACAAACCCCTTTAACAATGATGATTGAACAGTGGGGATGGCGAGAGGCACTTTATGTGGTTGCATTGATCGGTGTGGTCTTACTTGTAGTTGTTTTTCTTGTTGTTAAAGATGCGCCAGCCGCTAAGCAGCACGCTAAGTTGCAAACGAGTTCAGCAGATAAGGTTGGCTTTTGGCAAACTCTTGTTATTTTAGTTAAAAACCCACATAACTGGCTGATCGGCTTGTATATTGCTCTTATGAATTTGCCAATTATGTTGCTGGGCGGTTTATTTGGTTCTCATTTTATGCAACAAGGCCATGGTTTTTCAGCGACTGAAGCGGCAACCATCAATATGATGATTTTTATTGGCACGATTATTGGTTCAACGGTGGTCGGTTTTGTATCTGATTTTCTAAAGCAGCGGCGTTTACCGATGATTCTAGCCGCAGTGATTTCATTGATTATTTTCCTGATTATTCTTTATGCGCATGGTCTAACTTATACAGGTTATATCAGTTTATTTTTCTTGCTCGGCTTTTTTACTGCCGCACAAATTTTGGGTTATCCAGCTGCACAAGCCTCAAACCCAGCGAAGATTGTTGGCTCAGCACTTGGCTTTGTTTCAGTGATTATTATGACCGCACCGACCTTATTACAACCATTAACCGGTTGGTTAATGGGCTTAGCTGGAGGACCTTTGATAAATGGTGTGATGCAATACTCATTAATTAGCTACCAATATGCATTGCAAGTTCTTGTCATCGGGTTTGTCATTAGTATTTTTTGTGCTTATAAACTACCCGAAACGTATAAGCGATAATTTTTACTAACTGTGAGAGAGTGTGGCTGTTAGGTGGTGTTATTTGTTCATGCCTCTCCGTTTCTTAATAAAAACGTTGACGTTTCTTTCATCTGTTGCCTTTCAGCTGTGTGCTCGAAGAAAAATAAAGTGCTCCTAAAATTTAATACCTGCCGAGGTGGTTTTATTAAGTAACTTTAATAATCATGTCTTTAAATTATTTTTTCAGACGGATAAAGATAAAATTTGGAACAGTATTGGGTTGGTTTAGGTCTGCTTGACTGTAGATTGACTCTGTTGCTGGGGTTCTGTATCTACATATTTCAACTTGTTCAATTTATATAATATATATTTCATTAAATTGTAACATTTTTTTGCTAAGGTAGGTGAAAAATTAACTTAACCTCTAGATTATGCCAGATAGCTCTGAATTGGATTGCATTTACAGTGACTTGCGGTCAGAAAATGAGCGTTATTATTATCAACGGTTTTTAAATGCATTTGGCCAATTGGCTGATTCAACTTATTTATATGAGAGTAGTTTAAAATACTTTGAAGATATAGCAGGGGAACAGTTAGCATTTACGAGTGATGCGACTTCTTATTCAGCCTTAGGCTCATTTGCGCTGTTTGGTATTTTTGGCACGTTAACAGCCCATTCTCAATTTCATAAAAATAAAAAGGTAGAAGGTTTTTATAGAAAGTTTAGGAAAGCTTTAAGTGCCGCTAAGAATGGTCGACACGCGGTTATTAACATATCAAATCTAATTGCAGCTTTTTCTCACCAGGCTATTGCCGTGTCTATTTTTTCACCTGCGGGTGCGGTTGGTTTTGCCGTGGGTATTTTATTAATAGCGAATAACCTGTATAAACTTCATCTAGAAGAAAAAAGACATAATAATATCAGGCTGATTAAACAGTATTTAATTAATCAATATGACCAAGACTTTAAAAGTATTCTGCCTCCTAGCTTTAAAAATAATCGTAAACTGGTTTTTACAAATGTCATTGATGGTTTAACTGATGGTCTTTATGTCGCAGGTAATATCTTTATGTTATTGGGGGTTTTTGGTCTTGTGACTTCCCTTCCTCCTGTTGCTATTAGTATGTGTGTAATCTATGGAATTTATACGTTAGGCTCTATTATTATTAAGTTTTTCAAAGAAAAGGAGAGCCAATTACAAGAAGAATTAATATATTTAAAATTTTTAAAGAAATTGGACAGAGAAGATAAGCTGGTTGATTATCATAATCATTTTAAAAATGATTCTAGCTATAGAAAATATTTTGGTAAACTTATAGATGTTGATGGTAGTAAAGATATTGAGTTATTAAAAAATAAACTTAGAGAGATTTTGGAAAAAAAAGAATATAAATTAAATATTAAAAAAGAAAAATTAAATAATAATATTATTTATAAATTATATAAAATTATATCAAAGCCATTTTTAATAATTAGAGATTATATTAATATAATTAAAAACTCTTTTGCTGCAGCTGTTGGGATTGATGTACTTATCAGTCATAGTTCGCTAGCGAACGCTGCTGTTTCTTTTGCCTGTATTATTGCAGGTTTAGTGTTGTCATTACCTTTTGTTGCTTATAAAACCTATCAGTTAATTAGACCTCGATATCAATTAAAAGAAAGAAAAGATTTAGATTGCTTAAACTTATTCTCTTTCTTCAAGGAATATAGCCAGCCTGGTTTTTTTAAAAGACGTAATCATATAGAGGCAGTAAAAAATTTAATTAGTAAGTATGAAGGGTATAAAGAAAATTATCTTAATATTTTTTGTGAAGTAAAAAATTATATTAATAGCAATATAAACAATATTAACTTAAGTGGTGATTTATATCTGCGTTATAAAGCAGCTAATATTTATATAACTCATAAGCACAAAAATTTATTTTCAGCAGTTTTACAGCTACAAAAAGAGTTTAATAATTTCTCTCCTAAAGGTAATAAAGAGATTATAAAACGAGTTAAATTTTTATTAGAACTCTATCCAAATGCCACAAAAAAAGAGGTGGTGCAGAGTCTAGCCAGTTTTAATCTAGAAGTACAGGTTGAAATAATAAAAGCTATACCTGATATTATTGATAATGAATTAATAATAATTTTTAATAGTTTTTTGAATAAAATAGATGATTTAAAATCAAGAAAAGAATTTTTTTGTTATATGTTACTTGAATATCTTGATGATGGAGATTTTAATAAAAATAAATTTGAAGATCTCATTGGTGATATTAATAAATTATTAAGTGCTGAATTTCTTTATCCAATAAATTCTAGTTATGTTAATTTTTACATGAATGAAGCAGCATGGAGTTATTTGAAAGATTATACTGCTGATCTTTTAAAAGATAGTTGTTTGACTATTTATGAAAAGTTAGAATGTTATAAAAGTAAACATGACGAAATAGTAAAATTACAGCCAAAAATGATGAGTTACTACGCTGGTCGAAGAAAAAGTGCTTTACTAGAGGTGGGCGTTGCTGAGTTTAAGCAATTTATGCAGCAGGAAAAAAATAGTCAAGATATAAGGTCTTCTACGTTATTTTATAGTAGCCAGGCGAATAAACAATTTTCATCGTCCTTGAACTTTTCTCTTTCAGGTATTTAATTAAGATTAAAGAGGGTCACATTTGTAATTCTTTTTCTAAAGGTGGTACACCAGTTAAAGCAGCAGCTTGCATTTGTTGAAAGAATATTGGTGAAGGTGGTTCTATTTTCCCCTTAGGGGTAGGCTGCATTGGGCCATCAATAGGAAAAATATGTGGTTTTTGGTTCGGACCGTTGTCTGTTAAAAGTATTTGTATGAGTATGGTCTGTATTTCATTAAGGCCGCTATTTGTATATATAGGGCCGACGAGAGTGCTGCTTTCACATGCTCTACAGGCCAAAACTTGACCAGGGGGAACTCCATTAGGGATGATGAGCTCTTGTTTTTTAAGAGCATTAACAGTGGGGCTTCCTGTTATTTTAATAGCTACTTCTGGTATTATCAAGAATACGAATCCACGTTTCCACGTTTTTTTGCAAATTTTTTTGCGACAGATAGGTCTGTTGTTGTTGAAACATAGCCATTGGCTCCATTTACACTTTCAATATGCTTAGTAGGAGAGTAATTAGGTTTTTCTAAGTCTCTTCTTGCCCTGGACCACATGCCTTCGGTAAATATGTGCTGGGCCTTTGATCTTTCTACTTGCATTCCTCTAAAAGCAGTTGGTAGGCTTTGTATTTCTATTGTTCCACCTAATTTTGTGCTTTTCCATTCCTCACAAATTTTGGAGATATCAAAAGATTCTATTGGCATATTAATTCCTCGCTTTACTTTTATTTTTATCTAATCTGGGGTGAAGAATGTAGAGAAGAGGTGTTAACTTATCTATGGAGGAAAAATATAAGCTTTATAGTTTAATGTTTACAATTTTTAAAAAATATTTTTATCTGTGATTTAATTATAAGTAATAAGAGTTATTGCATATTATCTTTGCTACATATTAAGTATATATTTCTTAAACTTTCTTATAGAAAAAAAACTTTTTTGGCTATGTTTTTGATTATATGAGTTTGTTAACTTGTTCTATTGTAACTTCACTATAACTTAATCAGGAAAGATTATTATGATAACAACACAAGTCCTTAAAGATTTTTTAGCAGCTGGCGATTATTCTGTTTTGCGGAATGCTCTTGAAAGAACAATAGCTGTTGATAGTGTACAAGATGCTCTTAATGAAGCTTTGCGGTTTCATGAGTGGGCTGTGGTAGATGAGGATGTTGAAGATAATCCTTTATTTGCAGATGGCCATTTTACACCGGGTCTTCTTGGACCTACCAGCCGTGTAGGTTTAGGATTAAGAGTTATTGATTTAAGTGAGTTTCAACCGAGTCAGCAGCGACAATTAGCGTTAATGTTAAGGGGCCTATTAACTACAGAAGCTTCACTCCAATATAATTCAGATTTGGGTTTTGAAGATAATCTTATTATAAGAGAAAAAGCTAATATGATTAGTTTAGTTGCAAGTGGAATAGAAGCAAGACTGGAGAGCGGATCTGCACAGGAAGTAGGCCAAGCAATGCCATTTTTCCAACAAGCAGGAGCAAGTGCTGCTGATCAGCAGGATGCTTCGGTTGTAAGTGATAGAACACCAGCATCAGAATAGTTTCCTGTTAATGTTTAAACTAAAATTATTTGTTTTGGTACTCTGCTGCGGTATAAGCTAATGGAAATAACTGGCTGAAGGGTAGGTGTTTTTCCTGGCCTTCTTCATTGCCTATAATAATTTCTGTGTCGATTGTAGCAAATTCGCTAATGACTTGACGGCAGAGTCCACAGGGTGGCCAGCCAGCTCTGGTGTAGATATAAACCTTATCGATTTGAGTCTGCCCAGTTTGGCTAATCATTTGCATTATTGCTGAGCGTTCTGCGCAAATTGTTGCGCCAAAGCTGCTGTTTTCTACATTGCAGCCACTGTATATTTGACTGTTTGTCGTAAGAATTGCACTACCTACTTTTGCTTGTGAATAAGGAGAGTAAGCGTGCTTTGCTGCGGCAATGGCATGTTGGCGCAGAGTATTTATATCTATCATGAGTTCTCTTTAAATATTAAGCAATAAAATTAATTTGGGCTAAGAATTCTACGTTAACAGTGATTTTGAGTAAAGGGAAGGTGAGGATTAACTATTTGGTGATGAGAGGTCGTGTATAAAAAATTAAACAGCCTTAAAAAAGAGATTGTTAAGGCTGCATCATGGGAATTAAAGCAATCAAAAGTTATACGATGCGCCAATGCCGAAGGTCAGTAAGCGTGTGACACTATCAGGTTCTGCTGCAAGGGCTTGGGTTGATGGTGCAAGTGTGACGACTGTGGTCGAGCTTTCTCCATATTCAAAGCTTTTATAGCGAATAAAACCGGTGATACTAAAGTGATCAGAAAGTAAATACATCATATCAATACCCAGTTGATAGTAAGGCTTTTGGCCAAGGGCCAAAGTGTCTTCTATATGGGTGGCAGGCTCTACGGCGCTAAAGTCCATTACTGGGTTTAATGTTGAACCTAGGCTGGCATGTGGGGATAAGATGAAGCGGGAGCCAATTTGTATATCTAATTTTGCACCGATACCAGCGAAATAGTGGCGATAAATTTCATCAATGGCGATGGCGTTAGCGACTGGGGGAGCAATAAGGTGGCGATCCCACTGATAATAGCCAAATTCTCCGTAGGGTGTGATGTGAAGATGTGGATTCATTTTGATGCGATAGCCTAATCGACCTGAAAGGTTATACAGTGGGCGATTGTATTTAAAACTAAAAGGTACGGTAGACCCGCCGCTGCTATAACCACCATCATAGGTGTATTTTCCAGAGTATAGGCTGACATTGGCATGCAAATAAAGGTTTTTAACAGTTTTGTTTAGCGAGATGTCTAATCCTAGGACATTACCTTGCTCTTCGTTAAATATACTACCGTTTAGTGTTTCTTTATAATTTATATGTAATCCAGCAAGATTAGCTTGAATATTGTTATTTATTTTATTGGTGATAGAAGCGCTTGTTGCCTGGCTCTCTAAGCTAAAGATGCTGGCAAGGAAGGTGAATAAGCTAAAATAAATTGATTTTTTATCAGTTGGTTGTTTTAACATTGCTCTATCCTTGAGCAGGAGATTATTAATATTGATATCGACTTGTCAATGAGAAGGTTGAGCTTTATGTATAAACTATATTTAATTCAAATGCTTATTCAAAAATAAACTAGAATCGATAAAATACACTATTTGACATATTAAATTTAAGGCTTAAGATTTTGCTAATGATTAATATCTAAAATAGCTTGCAATGAATGTAAACTAAGGGGAAGAGCGATGAAAAAATTGCTAATTAGTGCTAGTATAGGTCTGTTTATGGTGTCTTCTGTGTGGGCGCTAAGTAATAGCAGTGAGAGTGTCGCAGCACAGGTTTGTTTTACTCCAAATGAGCAGTGTGGGAGCTTAATTGTTAATGCAATTAACCAAGCAAAGGCATCAGTTGATGTACAAGCGGATGATTTTACTTCGATAGCAATTGCTGATGCGTTGCGTGCCGCTCAAAAGCGTGGTGTGAAAGTTCAAGTGTTACTAGATAAGTCAAATGTTAATAGTCGTAATAGTGTTGTTGCAGAATTTACTAAAAGCAAAATTCCATTTTTAATTGATTATAAGCCCGCGGTAGCTGCAAATAAAGTGATATTAATTGATAAAAAAATGGTGATTACTGGGAATTTTAGTTTTTCTGAGAAAAACAATAATCAAAGCTCAGGGAATGTATTAGTGATGCGTAATGCAGACATTACTGGCATTTATCTAAGTAATTTTGAGAAACGTCAAAAAGAATCAGAGCAGCTTGCGACTTATTGCCAGGGATCGACTAAATGCCAGCTTGAATCTGTCGCGAATAAAGCGGTTGATGCGACGTCAAAAGCGGCAAGCAGTGCGTGGAGTTCAACAAAAAGCTTCTGGAATAAGCACACTTCTTAATTTTCCTTTAATAATGGACTTTATGAGGAGAGAGTCTATTCGGTTTTTTGAGCAAGTAAATAGCTCACTGAAGTTGGATATACTCTTTTATTATTTTTATTAATATAGAGATTATTGTTTATTATTTTTAATTTGTTAAATGAAAATATATTTATTACTGGTAAATTATTAAATTATTAAATAGTGCTTTTTATATTGTTAGATGATTAATTTATAGGGTGTAGTTTTTTATTAGATAAACCAGTTTCAGCTTGTTGAGTTAAACGATGGGTGGTGTTGAAAAGTCTATAGTCTTCTGTAGGTGCAAATTTACTGCTAGGTTGGGAAAGTATTGTATAGAGGGTGAGTTAGATTATTGATTTTGAAACTTTCTCTTGAGTTTATAAATTCAGCCCCAATATATAGACCAAGCATAAATTTAAGGGGGTATCCGTATGAGAATGGATCGATTGACGAATCAGTTTCAAGTTGCAATTGCAGATGCACAGTCTTTAGCATTAGGAGAGGATCATAACTTTATAGAGCCGGTACATTTACTTAAAGCCTTGTTGGATCAACAAGGGGGTGCGGTTAGGCCGATTTTACAAAATGCCGGTGTGAGTGTGAGTCAGCTTGATCAAGGGGTGAATGGATTGCTTGATCGCTTACCAAAAGTTGTTGATCATAGTGGTCAAGTACATGTGTCAAATGATTTGTCCCGGTTATTAAATTTGACAGATAAGTATGCACAAAAGCGCAATGATCAGTATATTTCCAGCGAATTGTTCGCACTGGCCGTCTTTGAGGATAAGAGTGAATTAGGTCGTATCTATCAGGCAGCAGGTGCTAATATAAAAAATGTTGAAGCGGCGATAGAGCGTGTGCGTGGTGGTCAAAATATTAACGATCAGGCGGCGGAAGGTAATCGTCAGGCTTTGGATAAATATACCATTGATTTAACAGAGCGAGCGGAGGCTGGTAAAATTGATCCTGTGATTGGCCGTGATGATGAGATTCGCCGTACCGTGCAAGTCTTACAGCGTCGAACCAAGAATAATCCGGTCTTAATTGGTGAGCCGGGTGTGGGAAAAACGGCCATTGTTGAAGGGCTAGCCCAGCGTATAGTAAATGGCGAAGTTCCTGAAGGGCTAAAAAATAAGAAAATTTTATCCTTGGATATGGGCGCGTTATTAGCAGGTGCAAAGTTTCGTGGTGAATTTGAAGAGCGCTTAAAAGCTGTTTTAAACGAGCTGTCTAAGCAAGAAGGCCAGGTGATTTTATTTATTGATGAGTTACATACGGTGGTTGGTGCGGGCAAAGCTGACGGTGCGATGGATGCAGGAAATATGTTAAAGCCAGCGCTGGCTCGAGGCGAATTGCACTGTGTTGGTGCGACAACACTGGATGAATATCGCCAATACATAGAAAAAGATCCGGCTTTAGAGCGACGCTTTCAAAAAGTACTGGTTACAGAGCCAACGGTTGAAGATACTATTGCGATTTTGCGAGGCTTAAAAGAGCGCTATGAGGTTCATCATGGTGTGCAAATTACCGATCCTGCCATTGTTGCCGCTGCTAATTTATCACATCGGTATATTACCGATCGTAATTTGCCAGATAAAGCGATTGATTTAATTGATGAGGCAGGAAGTCGTATTCGTATGGAGATTGACTCGAAGCCTGAGGCGATGGATAAGCTCGATCGTCGCTTGATTCAGCTGAAAATTGAAGGTGAAGCACTGAAAAAAGAAACGGATAGTGCATCGTTAAAGCGATTACATAAATTAAAGCAAGAAGTCACCCAGCTGGAAAAGGAATATGCTGATTTAAATGATGTTTGGCAGGCGGAAAAGGCCTCTTTGCAAGGTACGCAGCACTTAAAATCTGAATTAGAGCAAGCCCGTTTGGATTTAGATGCAGCAAATCGCACCGGTGACTTAGGTAAAATGGCCGAGTTGCAGTATGGAAAAATTCCGGATCTAGAGAAACAATTAAAGTCAGCAGAGTTATCTGCTGGCGATGAGAAAAAACTGGTACGTTCGTCTGTTACGGATGAGCAAATTGCTGAGGTGATTGCCAAATGGACAGGAATTCCAGTCACACGGATGATGCGCAGTGAGCGTGAGAAATTATTAAAAATGGAAGAGGTTTTGCATGATCAGGTGATTGGTCAAGGTGAGGCGGTAACGGCTGTTGCTAATGCCATTCGTCGTTCACGTGCAGGTTTGTCTGATCCTTCACGTCCGATTGGCTCGTTCTTATTTTTAGGGCCAACGGGGGTTGGTAAAACAGAGTTATCTAAGGCATTAGCACGCTTTTTATTTGATACGGATGAGGCAATGATTCGTATTGATATGTCTGAATATATGGAAAAACATGCGGTTGCACGTTTGATTGGCGCACCTCCAGGCTATGTTGGTTATGAAGAGGGTGGTCATTTAACTGAGCAGGTACGCAGGCGACCTTACTCGGTGATTTTATTTGATGAAGTGGAAAAAGCCCACCCAGATGTTTTTAATTTATTACTACAAGTGTTAGATGATGGTCGTTTGACCGATAGTCAGGGTCGTACGGTTGATTTTCGTAATACGGTGGTGATTATGACTTCAAACTTAGGCTCTGATGTGATTCAAGCAGCAGGTGCTGAGTTAAGTTATGAGCAGATGCGTTCAGCGGTTATGGGAGTGGTTAGTCAACACTTTAGGCCAGAATTTATCAATCGAATTGATGAGTCTGTGGTATTTCATGGTTTAAGCCAGGATAATATTGCTAAGATTGCTGAAATTCAATTGAAAAAATTGGGCATACGCTTAAAAGATAAAGAGTTGGGTTTTGAAGTGAGTGATGCAGCGATGAATCTGGTCACAGAGCGTGGTTATGATCCTGTGTATGGTGCACGACCATTGAAACGAGCAGTCCAAGGCTTAATTGAAAACCCATTGGCAGAACGTATTCTTGAAGGGGAGTTTATCCCAGGTGATGTGATTTGTATCGAGGTTAATGATGGTGGTGACCAGGTTATTTTTAATAAAAAAGAAAAATAATGGTTGATTATTGTTGATTTAAATAAAAGGCTCACTATTGGAGCCTTTTTGTTTTATTAATATTATTTCGCCCTCCG
>LVCQ01000084.1 GCA_001644975.1 Piscirickettsiaceae bacterium NZ-RLO1 | reverse complement strand
TAGTTATTAATAGGTTTTACCAGCCTTTTATCCAGATCAGAAGAATTATTACTTGAATAACAAAATAAACAGCATAATAAACTAAGATAAATAGCTACCAATAGGATGATAAGGACTATGATTTACTTTCAAAAGCTATTACCAAAGAGAAACACAAAGACACTTAAAAAATATTTCACAAAAAGTCAGTCATAACCTATTTCTTGAATTAATGCCCGTGATTTTTCCAACTCAACCACATTGCAAACATATGTTCATAAGCATCATGACCAAGACAAAGCGCTTAAAGAGTTTGCTCAAATAATTATAAATGATATAAACGAACGAATAACCTTTAAATGTAGACAAACAACAGTAGCTGATCATGCTAGGGTAGATTATTAGCAATAACACTTGAATTTATTAAAGATTATTCAACTCACTATAAAAAGATCTGCAATTAGTCAAGAACTTCACAAGAGCATGAGGAATAAATGCATGCTCATCACTAATAAAGTTTCACTAAAAAATCAAAATAAAGAATTATTGAAAACATATTTAGCCCAGTTAAAAATAATTCATAAACTGAAAGATTCCAAACATCGGCAATAATGCCGACAACTTTATCGTAACCATTACTGAAGGATTAGCAACAGATTACGATTAAGCCATCAAGTTATATCAAATTCATGTTATTTTAATACTTCAGACCCAATCAAGTAAATTGCTGATAAACTACAAGTTGATCCAACCATGGAAAATACAATGCAGATTGCACAGTTTTATCACCTTTATCAATGCAAAGCTGCCAATAGCGCTTCATTTGGCTCTCATAGTTCTTTTTTTCATTTTTTAAAAAATCACCTACCTGTTTAATACTACTATTTATAGGAGGCTGAGCTGTTTTAAAGTCAATTATCCAACGGATACCTTGCTCATCATAAAAAGTTCGATCAATAACATGCCGGTTGACACGTCCATACTTTTTATTTAAAAGAACATATTCAGAACGTGCATTAATGCGCCCAGGATCAAGTAAGTATGCTGCCAACTCTGATTGTTCAATACATTTTATTAGCTTATAAATGCTTTCTAGTGCTTGATCTTTTTTCAATCCAATAAGACCATAACGCCGCAATAAACTTGTTAATACCCTTGCATCAAATGCCGTCTTCTTCCACTGGCAAATACCTACTCGGCTTATTGCACATAACAACTGATGACAAACCTGGCCAAAAGCCCGTTCATTCATTGCGTGCCAATGAAAGTGCTCAGGTAACAGCATAGTATTATCAAAGCCGTGCGCTTCATAACGCTCTTGCTGACTTAAACAGTGTTCATATTGATTGGCTAGCAAACCATAACGATCTGCTGGTAATTGCCATGATAAAGCTAAACGATAGTTTTCCCTTTCTACTTCTTTTTGACTTTTATTAGTATTATCTATGTCGCAATCAATCTCTGATTGTTCTTGTTTCAATGTTTCAGCAATGTCTCTTGCCAGCGGCCATAATAATTTAAAAAAACTCCCCTCAACCGGCAAACGTATATTATTTTTTTTATCAAACTTCACTTGAGCAAATAAATGCAGTTCATTTTTTGCACGTGTCAAAGCAACATAAAGCAAACGCATTCGCTCATGACTATTTTTGTCAACTTCAATGCTGCGAATATAATCATACAGTGGGTGAGTCTGACGCTTTTGCGGAATCGGCGCTAAAACAGGATCACCATAACCTTGAGATAACCACAATAGCAACTCTTGAGAAGACTGGCCTTGACCTTGATGTAACCGTGGTAGAATAACACAATCAAATTCTAAGCCTTTTGCCTTATGAATCGTCATCAACTGCACCCGAGCCTGACTATGTTGGCTGCTTACTTTTAATAAGCTAATGCGTTTTTTTAAGGCTTCTAAGTCAATCTGCCCTCGCCGGCTTTCCTCATCAAATAAATCAAAAACACTCATTGCATCATTAAAATCATTATAATCCGCTAAACTGGCACTGCCACCTAACGCCTCCCAAACTCCCTGGACCCAGCACCGCAATGATAGCCGTCCACGCTGAAAAAATGCCTCTTTAATAACAGGAACAACTCTTGCTAGCCTTATTTTAGCATCCTGACTCAAATTTAACTCTTGATAGCTAACAACTACCTCCCATAAATTTTCTTGGTGATTTGCAATAATTTCTAAATCAGCAAGCATTAAGCCACACCAAGATGCGCGTAAAAATGCCAACCAGGCTAGTCGGTGATATGGCTGAGTCAATATTGTAATTAATGTCACAATATCCGTCGCAACCATGCAGTCAGCAAGGCTTGCAATCTCAACTGCCTGATAAGCAATAGTTGATTTTTGCAGTGCTTGCATCATTTCATTTAAATGACTGCGACTACGCACAAGTACAGCAATTTTCCCTTGTTTTTTCGAACTTAAATATTGACAAATCAAATCAACAGTCTGTTGGGTTTCTTCACGATCAGAGCGTGCTAGATGAATTTGTACACCGTCGTTTTTTTTCGCTAAACTTGCTTGAGAAACACTATAACATACAGCACCCGTTGCCAAATTATCACTACGAGGAAAAAACTGCTGGCATGCTCGGTTTACCCAATTGACAATATTCGCCTGCGAACGAAAGTTTGTTTTCAACACTAAAGGCGTCAAAATATGTCCGGCTAATCCCTTATTACGCACATCCAAAAATATTTCAACTTCTGCATGGCGAAAACGATAAATGCTTTGCATTGGATCACCAACAAAAAATAACGTCCGACCATCACCTGGCTGCCAACCTGCTGAAAGTAACTCAAATAAGCGCAATTGAATTTTAGATGTATCTTGAAATTCATCACATAAAATATGCGAAACTTTGTAATCTAATGCCAACGCTAAATCAGTCACACCACGCTGATCGGCTAATGCGTCAAGTGCCCCTAGCGCCACTTGTGTAAAATCAAGCTGGCGAGTATGACTAAACTGTAACCAAAGCTTAGCAACCAGCTCTTTTAACAATACACTAATAGACCAGAGTAATTGCCAATCATCATCTCCATAACAAGGCGCAGGTAATTTCATCACTCGCTGCATTAATACTAATAATTGTCCTTGTGATTCGCTATTTATTGCCATCAACCTACTAACCAACTGCTTTAAAGCATGGCGAAATTGCTGCAATTGCTCTTTTTCTTCACCACGGACGCTAGATAATGCAGGAATACCCTGGTTTTTATTAAAGACCTGCCTAAACTCTCCTTGTTGATTTAAAAAGAATTGGCAAAATACCTGCCATTTTTTTAATTCATCAATATGACTCGCAGGCAAGGTCCGCCAATTTAATAATGGCTCATTAGCATACGCACTTATTTTAACAATCACCCCAAGGGTACTCTCACTAAAAAACTGTCCTATATTTAATAGGTTTGCCAATGCACATAAATCTTGGTCAATTAATTTTGCTAATGCCTGTTCAAAAAACTGCCGAGCTTGCTTAGCATCGCTTATCTCAAAAAAAGGCAACCAAACATGACGACTTTGCAACATACTTGCTAATAATGCTGCAGCATTTTGATAATCATTATGCCGATGTTTTAAAAAACGTTCGATTGCATTTTTTAACTCCGGCACAGGTCGACGTTGCAATAAGACACTCAATGCAACCTGTTGATATAATTCATTCACATTATCAGTAACAGCAAAGCCACCCCCTAAGAATGCCGTATTGGGCAACTGAGCTGCCAATTGGCTAGACAAAGCATCGATCGTCATCACTCTTAGACGGGTTGGGTTTTCACACAATGACCAAGCATATTGCCGATCACGTCTCATTACAGCCTGAGCTAAATGCCACGTTTTCTTCTTATGACTTTCATCAGGCTCTGGTCTTTGTGCAGCAACTAAACTTTCAAGTAAACGGTTTTTCATCTCTGTCGCCGCTTTACGCGTAAAGGTGATCGCTAAAATTTCCTCAGGCTGTTGAACAGATGCGAGTAACACAAGTAACCGTTGTATAAGTAACTCCGTTTTACCCGAGCCTGCTGGAGCTTGTACAATAAACGATTCATTTACCGTTAAAGCGCGCGCACGCTCACCGGCATCAATCAAGGCAGTCATTCATAACGCTCCTGAATGCGACAAAGTGGTTTCAACTCGCAGTACTGGCATGCTTGCTCACTAGGAAATACACCAGCCTTACCTTCACCAAAATCGGCTGCTGCCTGCTCCAAAATAGTTTGCCAATGTGTCATTTGTTCTGACCATGACTCAGTTACTCTGTCTTTAAACTCACTCAACGCTTTTATCCGATGCTCTTTTTTATTTAAACCAATATCCAACCCTTGTTGGCTCACCAAGGCATTAAACTTACCGCCTTCAGCAAGCACCTTAGCAAAACCAAAGCCTGCAACCTCTTTAGCTTGAGCCTGCACTTGCGTCAGCGCATATAAAGGTAACTGCGGCTCTTGCATCGGTGTATAAAACCACTGTGTCATATTCGCACTATCACTGGACTTATAATCCCAAAGTAAAATTCCAGCGCTAGTTTCATCAACACGGTCAATTCTAAGTTGAAAAGAAAAACCAGCTAAAAATAAACTTCGTCGTGTTTCTATGCCCACAACATGAAATGGCAACTCACGCATTTTTTCCATATTGAGCCAATCGAACACCAACTCAGTTAAGCGCACGCCTTCTAGCTGCCACTGCGTTTGACTGACCCCCTTGAGCTTTTTTTGCCAAGAACCAATGACACCTGCAACCACCTCAGTGACCAGCAGACGACAGGCTTCACTGCTTAGTTGCTGAAGTTCAACTGAATTTTGTAACCGCTGCCATACTCGATCAAGTACCGCATGCAATAATGTCCCCTGATCTGCAAGTAGCAAGCCTTCTCGGACCGGCTCTGGTGCTCGCGCATTCAAGCGAAACATACCATATGCCTGAAAAGGGCAAGCGAGCTGTGAACGAATCACTTGCGTGCCACCGCTGATCTCACTGCCATGCACCAATGCAGACCCTTGATCATCGGTGAATGGCTCCAAGGTAGCACCAAGCAAGGACTCTCGAAAACTTAACTCAGAATGCATTAATAACTGACTGATTTTTATCTTAGGAACATTTTGTACGAATGCACTCGGGCGCAGCTCAAGCTCTCCTATAAATTTAGGAATACTCATGATGACCTGGTCTGCAGAGACCATCAAACGCTTAAATAAACGCTCAGCAAGCTGCAGTTCACGCTCGGGTGAACTGTGCGGCATATCATAATCAATTTGCAAGCGCGCTGGTAGCAACGGATGCAAGCTCACTGGCTGCGGCCATAGGCCATCATAAAGCCCTGTCACCCAAAGTGCATCAAAGCGCTGCCCCGAAGCCTCAAGCAAACCTAAGACATAAATAGACGTCAGATCACTACGCGTCTGAGTCACTTTCGTATATAAAGACTGCTTTAAGCGCGCCACCATGTCTAGATAAGTCAGTGGCTTGCAAAAACCACTGAGACTTGCACACTCATCGAGTACTTCAGGCCATAATTTCGCTGCAATTTGATATTCTGCTGAATTCAGTACGCGCTCACCCGGCCACCCCATCATTAGTAACAAGCCACTGATCAAACTTGCCCACTGCTCCGTGGGATAGCGCTTCTGGTAGTGCTGCTTCATCAGCCGACTCGCAGCTTTCAAAGCTTTCGATAATTGATTTCCCTCATAATCGGTAAGTAGGGTTAACAAGTATTTGACACTGACTGTCGCTTGCTTTTGTTCAATTAAACGACCCAAAACCGCTAGACGAAGCGCTTGCTCAGATTCAGCGGCCACTAAGAAAGGACTTTGTAATACTCGCTGCCAAAGCGCGATTTCTACCGGCTGACCACTAAATAGCATCAACACATCAAGCACCACTTGCACCAAGGGCTGCCCATCTAATCGATAGCCACCAGAAATACTTACCTTTTGCAAGGCATAAGGTGATCCAGGCAAATGCTTTAATGGCGTGAAAACATCATTAAATACGCGTTCAATACACGCACGCTGTTCAGTCAAATCAGGAATCACAATACCAATGCTCCTTTCAGGATGCTGGCGTGCTATCTGTTCTGCCCACTCTGCTGCCGCATAAAACTCTTCCTCAGGCGTTTCAACCCTCACCCGCTGCGGCTCTATCGCCTGCTGCAGCTGATCACCTTGATTATCAAACAAACTATATGGAGTGATACCAAGTTCTAGTAATTGCACCACCCAAGCGCTTTGTTGCGGTGTAAATGTATCAAAACCAATAAAAACAATCCCATTATAATTAATCATTAACTGTCCATGCTTGACGGCCTCTTTTAACAGCTGCCAACGCTCGCAGCGAAGCTGCCAATGGTTCGCTTGCAATCGCTGCTTGAATCGACACTGCCAGGCTAAAAAGCGCTCTGCATCATACTGCATGGGGTAATCTTGAATATCTTCAGGCGCAATCTGCCATTCACATAAGCGCTGATTCGCAGATATTGCCAAATTCACTAAGGTTGATGTTTTGCCAACATCTTCCTCAGTATCACTAATTACATTTTCCCATAGAGCAGACTCTTGTACATGATTTAGCACTAAAGGCAGTTCAGCCTTTTCACTTAAAGATAAAATTTCTAACTCATTCCATAATAAATCACACCAACTCGACCATGCATAAATCGCCGGCTCTTCAACCACTGCCTGCTCTTGGCTGATAAAGCGCAAGCGATCTTGCAAACGTAAATTCGGTGTAACAATCAAATTGTCTTGCTTTAAAAGGTCAAGAACCAATAAATCTATTGCTTTCATTTAATCAAGTGTATTGATGATTTAAAAATCAATTATAAAGTATTCTGCATTAGCATGCATTGATGTAATCCCGTGTAAATTTCTTGCATTTTCTTATTATTGTGCATCACAAAAACAGTTGTCGTTGATTAATTTCTCCCTAAACCATATAATCGACGGTTAAGCAATCTAGACTCCACTCAATATATGAGCAGATTTCTTAGAGTTCGATATTAATTTAGAGCTGCTGACCCTTATTATGAAAAACACACCGTCAGCTGCCTTGCTATAGGGATATCCCCACTTAGGAGAAAAGCTAAACAATGGCTACTCAGTTTTCCACTCAGCTCAACCAGCAACATCCTCCTCAGGGAAAGTACAAGTTTATTGTCTATCAAATCTGCATCATTGCCGCCTTAGGTGGCCTACTGTTCGGGCTTGATATCGGCTTTATTGCCAACTCACTGGATTCAATCAAAACTCACTATGGCCTTAGCTTACAACAAGGCGAACACTATGCTGCTGTGCTAGCCTATGGTGGCGTGGTTGGAGCACTATTAAGCGGAATCTTCGCGCGCTTTCTTGGTCGTAAAAAGTCGCTCATTGGCTCAGGCTTACTATTTACCCTGGCTTCGATTATTTCTGCAACCCTACCTCCTCTTGCTGTATTGGAGTTTTGTCGTTTTATCATTGGCTTTGCTGTCGGTATTGCCTCATTTGTAGTTCCCCTTTACCTATCAGAAACCGCTCCAAAAAGAATTCGTGGTGCGATGGGAACGTTGTTCCAGTTATTAATTACCATTGGCATTTTTTTAGTTGCTGTCAGTAATGTTTCTATTATTCACATTTTTATTAAACCAACAGTGACAATCCCACTGATGTTTCTGGTAATCTCAGCCTTCGCTATCATTATGTTTATTGGTGGCCTAACGTTGCCAGAATCACCACGCTGGCTTGCGCTAAAAGGCCGCCATCAAGATGCTAAAGCAATATTAAGCCAACTGCGCAACACCCAAGATGAAGTCGAAGAAGAATACCAAGAAATCGAAGATAACCTGGGTACGCACACTCATAGTTTCTCTTCCCTCTCTAAAGGTTACTTTTGGAAAATATTAATTTTGTGTGTTTTTATTCAATGTTTTCAGCAACTCGTCGGCATTAACCTCATGATTTACTATTCACCCACAATCTTTGGTTATGCCGGCATGACAGGGATTATCGCCATGCTGTTGGTACCTACCGTCAATATGCTCTTCACCTTCCCTGCACTAAAATGGGTGGAGAAATGGGGGCGAAAAAAATTACTTTATATGGGATCTGCAACCATGTTCATCGCCATGATCGCAGCGGGGCTTTCTTTTTACACCATAGGGCAAGGCGCACCCAGTAACCTAGAAAAAGGTATTCTCTTTATTTCAGTCATTGTTTATATCTTCGGTTTCGCAGCGTCATGGGGGCCCGTCGCCTGGCTGCTATGCTCGGAGCTTTTCCCACAAGAAGGCCGTGAAATTGGTATCACCGTCTCAACCATGGTGAACTGGACCTTTGCTGGCCTAGTCATGTCCACCTCCTTGACGATTATGCATACATTTGGTAACTCATCGATTTTCTTTATTTTTGCCACTTTGTGCTTACTGTCTCTCCTATTTGTGAAAACATTTGTACCGGAAACCAAAAACATTATGCTAGAAAAAATTGAAGCTGACCTTAAAGCAGGCATCCCTTTAAACCAATTAGGCCAAAGTAGCTCAACATATAACCAACCAGCAAACGTTTTACGAAACCAACACCAACCAACTCAGCAAATACATAAACACTAATACTAAATATTCACATTATTATATGCCTCTGTTACCCAACAGAGGTATTGGTTCCCAATTCTACTAAGTGCTAACTTCTAAATAGCATGGACAAGAAATAACAGTCAACGTGCAGAAAAAAGTAACTGTTTAAGAATATAAAAAAATTATAACATTCTTTATATTTTAAGTTTGACTTCTATCAAAATTAATAATTAATGCCATTTTTAATTAGATTTAATATACAAAAATACTTACATTTAATATAAAATATTTATTATTCTTCCCTCCTTAAGCCCTTTTGGAGAGAGTCCTATGTCAGCACGAATGATGGTATGTCCTTATTGCAGTCACCAGTCATATAGCGAACTTATTTTAATCTCAGAGCGCCTCTTTGCTGAATGTAACACCTGCCATCGCCTTATCCAAACGGATGCTGGCACTTACTGTCTATTTTATGCACACAATGAGTACGCTTGCTCTTGCCAAAAAGATGAGGATGAAGACGAAGATGAAGGTTTTCAGCCCCATAACAAACTACACACGTAATAACCGATATCAAGCCTTATAAAACTGTAATATTAGAAAAGGGTCCAAGGCCCTATATCTATACCTAATATCTATCTCTATCTATAGTCTATGCTGCTAACTCACACCTGAGTGCATTGAATAGCCAAAACAACTTAAGCAACCGCCCCGCTTTTATTCGTACTTTCAAAAATCTTATCAGCAGAACTAGCGACAAAGCCTGTGTAGAGCTTACCATCAACTTCATAACGTTGAGCAAATTCATAATAACAAGATGGGATTTTAAAAATACCTTCTAAAAACGTCACATCAATCTTGCCTGCCATTGTACTTGACTGTTCCAAACCCACTTCTGTACTGCCTTTGATCTCACCACCTGAACTATTTAAGGTCACTTTTTTAGACTTTAAAAATTCATTTAGTTTTTCTAATGTGTCATATTTTTTCAAGGCATTGACATTCACAGTAAAGTGATTGGCTTGAAAACCGAAGGCATACACCCAAGCAGCATATTCAGATTCTTTTAATAATTCTTGATAAAGCTCATGCTTAATCGGTCCCCAAACTAATTGAGCCCACGGTAAACTCTCAGCATGTAAAATATCGTGAGGAATTTGATCAATCGATGTCTTAACAACTTGCTGGAGCTCTTGGCTAAACTCTTCTAACAACAGCTCACTAATAAATACTTTCGGCTGACTCGTATCTTCATGTTCAAAATGTTTTGCATACAGTTTTTTTTCTTTAAAATGATACTCCCCTGCTTCTTTATAGCCCTGAGCTATAAATAAACGCGATAAGCGGTCAATATTTATCCGAGGGTCGTTAAATGTTCTAAGGGCGATATGGTCATTCTCAACGATCTCACCTTCTTTTAGCAACAAGTTATGAATTTTAGTTACATGTGGATTATTCTTCGTATAAATTTCCCAAAAATTGGAAAAAATATCATCTAGCTTGCTCATTTTATGCTCCATGTAGAGATCAAAGTCACTCCATCTTACGATGAGTACTATAGCAAAACAAGCGCTAATCCAACTAAAATCAACTAAATCAACTGCAATGCTAATGGCTTGATCTGTTTCGCTTGACTTAAAACAGCATCACTCATTCTTAGACTAATTTCACGAGCGGTTAAACTTGCCAGTTCATCACTAAACTGACTCTGCTCAAATACTTTATGCACCGATCGATCTGCCTTTTCAAGCCGTGCAACTTGATCGCTAATGCTTGCCTTTAAACTGGCGACAAACTCTGAAATCTTATTTAGGCTTACCAAAGCACCTTCTGAGACACTCACAGCCGATCTAGCTGAGACTATATCGTCAACAGTCACATCATCTAAAGCATGAAACACTGCAGAATTAAACCCTGAGTTAGCAAAAATACTTTGACTTACTCCATCACCTTGAATAGAAAAACTCACCTGACTTTCCAAACGCACATGCCCTGCAACCATCGCTGAGCGGTTTAATGTAGTCTCGCCAAGTAAAATCACCTTATTATCATTACTGTTATCATCATTTTTGCTTATTAACATTAAATCAGGACCATAAGGGCCACTTTGATAATCACTCAACTGTATATTTGCCCCAGTAGCATGGCTTAAACGCATCTGACTTTTCTCTGTAACCGAAGTAAATTCAGCTATAATCCCTGTTTGACCAGTCACTGAGTTAATTTGATCTAACAAAACGGTCAAATCACTCTCATCGCTTATCGCCGCCTCTATCAATTGGCTATTCGCATAATTGCCGAGCGTGGCCCCATCACCAGAAGCCAAATTAAAGCTCACTACCGTTGATGCACTGATATTTTCAAGCTTTAAATCGACAGCCGTTTGAGCAGACGCACTCACCCCGGTTTTTTCAGCCACTTGATTGATCAAACGAGAAACTCCTTCTGCAGATAGATCACTAACGACACTTAAATTTAAGCCATTATTTTTTCCATCACCACTCAGCTTAACGTAAGCG
>LVCQ01000083.1 GCA_001644975.1 Piscirickettsiaceae bacterium NZ-RLO1 | reverse complement strand
AAAAGATTCGTAGAAAATCTAAGTTCTTTTAGCCCCCCAAGTTCAGATCCAATCAATGTTGAGGAAAAGTTAAGACTCTATGCTGCATGGTTTTTTGTCTAGTTGAAATCGAGCAAGAGTATACAAGCTCATCAAAAGTAGCGAAGTTATTTAAAAAGAAATGGGGCTAGATGAAAATTGTGATTTATCAAAGGAAATAGATATCGCAATAATGGTGGATGAGTTTAGACGAAAGCTCGATGTACTCAAAGCACTACCGATTAATCAATCTGGCCGTAGACGTAAGCGTCGCTACCTCGGTAGGTATTTTGCACATCCAATGATGCAAAATCGCCGAGCAAAACGCGACGACTATAAACCCTCGGCTGCCCTCGTCACAGGGCATTACGTGCCTTGAATCGGCCACTACATACCCTGCTCTCAAATGGCGCTACGGCTCGTAAAGATTTTTAGACACTCGTTACGCTTGCTACAGACCTTACGCTCTTCCGCAACTCCGCTCTGCTAAAAATCCTCACCTACCTCGGCCTACTCACCCCGTGCTTTGCACTCCTTGGCTCGCAGCGGAAGCAGCCATTGGCCAATATGAGGCAACAGCAGTAACCTGTTTTGTTAACTACCAATCAGGGCACATGGACCAAAATAGTTTTATAACAGAGCTTCAAACAGCAGAAAATCAATGTGTTAAAGTTTTAGATGATAGCTACTCGAGAAAATTATTAAAAATGGCGGTTAATGCGTTAACCCTCTGTTTAACTCTTGGTATTGCCAATTTGATTCATAAAGCAGATACAGGCGAATTTTTATTCTTTAATCAGTCAGCAGAAACTAAACAAATACAAGATGCTTCAGCCAGCTTAAGACACCATCCATTCAAGGAAATATCATAACTATACCTTAAAAATAACAACCTCTAATAAAAATCAACTATCAATTAATCATTTATTGTAAATTTCGCAACAGCAATAGACCTAGTACACCTTAAAATAAGGTTTATCTATCATCTAGTCCATTATCACTATAAAATTAATAAATAATTAAACATTAAAACATTAAGAAAAGGAGACTATTATCGTCTCCTAATTTGTTATTTCTTATTTATATTAATCAGTTGGCTCTATAGCCGGGCCGATTAAGCCTAACTGCTGGTATAATGGCTTTTTCTTCTCTTCAAACTCTTGAACTAACTTTTCAGTATGGGCCACGGCTTCTTCTTGCTCTTGAATTAACTTACCTTCAGCAATAAAAGCACGGTTATGCGACTTCATCTCTTGCAGCATTTTTCTCACCAGCTGGCTACCACTTAGCTTTTCACTGTGTTTAAGCAGCACTTGATCTTCGGGACTAATACTCAAGCCCGTACCTTGATAAGCAAAAAAGCTCAATGCCTGATCAGAAAACGCGCGCTCTGAGATAATTTGATTAATCTTTTCAATTGATTTTTGAGACTTAATGGGATTCACTAGAATCGCCTGATTACTCATCAATAAAACTGTCACGACACTCATTACATCACTTAAGCTAAAACCTGTGACTTTCACGAGTGTTTTAATGTCAATTACCCCTGCTTTGAGTACAGCAATCACGGGCAACGCCCTTTCTGCATTTAAAGACACTTCACCAATATCAATCGTCACTTTTAACTTAACATCTTCAGGTTGACAAATCAGCGTGAGTGAAAAACTTTCAATAATTTTAATTTGCTCTTTATCGGTTAATATTCTTGCACCTCGACAATAAATATCACGGCGGAATTTTTTATTAACTAACAAATCTTTCGTGAATTCACGCATCGGCACTGTCGGCTGTTCGTTCACTAATTCGATCTGCTCCGCTGTCAACTGATACTGGTTATAATTATCATAAAGTGTCGCAGAGCCTATATAGCTTAACTTCGCCTCTCCCATTTCACTCATGATCTCCGTGACATACAGTGGATTCCAATCTTGGTTCAAATACTCTTGAGCTAGATATTTTTCTTTAAGTTTTTCGAGCTCGCTAATTTGCTGTTCAATTTGTGGGTTCAAGCGAATAAAAGCGGCATTTTTCTCTTTCAATTTTTGAATATAATTTCGTGCAATATGCACTTTTGCCACGGTATGCGCATTATGACTTTGCCCCATAGAATTAATCGCTTCACGAAACGGTAATACATGACTCCAACCGGGCATGCTGTTATAACTGTTATAAACAATCCCTCCCGTGTTTAAATGTTGCTTAATAAACTCACATACGGCTAAACGATTTTCTTTGCTAACCCAAGAGTACACGCCATGCAAAACAATATAATCAAATTTTTCTAAGTTTAGCTGATCTGCCTCCTTAAAGCTGACCTCATGAAAGTGCATATTATTAAGCCTCGCTTCAGCAGCTAAATGACGAGCATTCGCAATATGTACAGGCATAAAATCAATGGCATGAAACTCAGCCTCTGGAAAAGAAGCCGCTAATATATTTGCAGTTACCCCATTGCCTGAACCCAACTCACAATAACGAAAGTTTTTTTTTGTCGGCGGCGGTGAAACCTTATTAATCGCACAGATAAAGTCTAAATAGTTCGGTGAAAGTTCTTTAAAAAAATCAGCAACATACTCCGAGTCCGTATGATAACCATCAGTCCAGTTCATGATTCCCTCCTAAAATTGGCAGATGTGCATTACTAAGTCTAGTGCTTTCATTATTAAGAGTAAATTCTATTAGCAATAAAAAAGGCAGCCGATGCTGCCTTACTAAAATAAGTTAAGTTTAAATTTAAATGATCACTTAAAAGTCATAACGAATTTTCAAGTTACCACCATACGCTGCTGAGTTAGACTCCCACTCGTAGCCTGCCTGTGCAGAAATCGTCATGTGATTGGCCATCTCATAAGATAAACCAAGCGTCGCTGCAATACTGTTTTTGTCTTGATCAGTCCCTTCAGCAAGCACACCACTGGCTGATGGTGAACCGCCTGTATCGGCAAAGACAAAAGTACTGGTTGGCTGGTTCGCTGCCGTATGATACGCCATCAACTGCAAGCTTGGGGTAAAGGTGTTATCACCTTGACGCACTGCATACGCTATGCGCGCACCCAAACCGACTTTAATCATGTGAATTGCATCAGAGTCAATGGTTTTAGCCGCATACCCTGTTTCTGTATATTTTTCATTATTCACATAGGTATAGCTTGCTGCACCCATCGGTGTTAATGTCAAGGCATGGTTTAACGGAATATCATAACCTGCCTCAGCATTGAACGCGAAAAGATTACCATTATATTCAGCGTTAGTCGTACCAAAACCGGTGACAACATTACTGTAATCATTTTGAGTAAAGCCATAGGTTGCATTACCATTGATGAAGAAGCGGTCAACATCCACACCAAGATACACACTCCCTTGATAACTTTTCACAGTCGTGTTCTGATTACGATTACCCGTAGTATCTACATCACTATTGGCATAGGATAAAGCAAAACCTAAGGTAAAGTTGCGGCCTAACTGTGTATCAATACCAAAGGCTAGACCATAAGAGTTGGCATCATAACCATAGACACCATCCTCAGCATCTTGCTCTAGCTTATTACCAAAGACTTGTCCCCACACACCATGCTTAGGCGTCGCAGAACCTGTTGCAATACCACTCATACTTGCACTGGCAAGAGCCGTATTACCTTGTAAGCTGGCTAAGCGATTAGAAATCACACTGCCACCAGCACCACTGAAAGCCGAAGCTACAGAAGCTGCCGCAAAAGCTGATGAGGCTGAGATATCGACATCAATTTGATCTTCAAACTGATTGAGTGTGGATTGATCCATGCTCAACGTCGCATTTGATAAGGCCTGAGCAGTTGTCAAGCTCGTTGCTGTCGTGCTTGCATAATCACTCAACAAAGAAGCCAAACCTTTATGGTGAACATTTGAAACCTCAATAATCGACTTCGATGCACCATTGGCAACAATCGTATAAATGCTACCCGTCTCACCTGCTTTACGTGCCACCGGCAATAATGCGCTAGAAACTAACGTTCCTGGCGTAAAGGCACTAGCTGCTGAAGCATCAATGATTGCGACAGTTTCACCATCTGTAAACTGTTGCTGAGCAATGCCTGTGGCATTATTTTGCGCAGCCATTTGAGGAAGAATATTTGTTCCTGCAAGGTTTACAGCACCGCCAGTGAAGGTTAATTGCGCAGGCCCTCCTCCATCGACCACACTTGGAATCGCCTCTAAAGTGACATTACCTGAGGATTGTGTATAACCTCCGACTGCAGCAAAAATCGCTTGCTCATTATTACTACCGCCATTGGCCGCATTGGTTGTGGTATCAGCAAACAAAGCAAGAGAGCTTCCACCTGTTACCGCATCTGTTGCTGTTAATTGCGGAGCTAAACCGGCTGCATTACCACCATTAAACTGAATACCACCGCTGCCAGTTAACGTCGTTATCGTCGGTGCATTACCAACCGTAGTATTAGAAACATCTAACGTGCCAGTATTCGCCAATTTTGCCACCGTATAGGCCGCAGCACCTTCACCCAAGCGTAAATTACCGCTATTAGTAAAGCTTGTCACATTACTAACCGCACCAGTTAATGTGCTAAAACCTGTGGCCGTAATCGTTTCGATGTTGCTAATCGCGCCCAATTGAGGACGAGCATTTTCCGTGATCGAGTTCGTCCCTGTAACGGTTAAAGTATCATTGTCACTGGTACTTTCACCGTCAATCGCAGTGCCTGGTGCACTTGTACTAAACCCTGCTCCAATATTAATCGCCGCCGTTGTGCTTGCTGCATAGGTTAAATCGCCATTAAGCGTACCATTTAGAGTACTCACTGTCGCATTAATGGTATTAGCACCACCACCAGTGACTAATGTTGTCCCAGTATTTAAATTAAAGGTCTTAACACCTTTTAAAGTCACTGCACTCGTCCAAGTATGGCTACCACTTGCAACCTCTAAACTATCAAAATTAGCCAGTGCAGAGGTAGTAACGTTATTTCCACCACCTTGTACTGTCAACGTATTGACACCCGTCGCACCCCCGTCAAGGTTTTGCCCCAAGACTAATGTGCCTGCAGTTGCATCGATCACGACTGTTTGTGCACTCGTACCTAAAGTCAAAGCAGACCCTAATGTGCCTTTTAAGGTTACATTGGCTGCATCAATGGTTTTACCGTTAGAGTCAAAGGCTGTCGCACCACTGTTTAAAGTGAAATCAGTGATATCCATGCCATTTGGGTCACCACTGGCGACTAAATCATTAGCGAGCTTAGTCCCAGCTCCAGAGACTTGCACTTGCTCAAAGTTCTTCAATGTTAGCGTAGCATTGTTACCCGCGGTTAAATCTGACGCATTTAAAATAATTACATCGGCAGTGCCCGCTCCCCCATCAAGGGTTAAGCTCGCTGCACCGGCTACACCTGTGTATTTGATGGTTTCATTACCTGAGCTTGCTGTTACGCTATTACTAATCACTGCGTCAAAGTTCGCAGTCGCACCTACACCCACAGCAATTCCACCGGTAGCCGTCACACCGGCAATGGTGCCACCAAAGGTCGCTACTGCCCCATCACTGACTTTAATCGTTTCAATCGCCGTAATTGCACCTGACCCTGTAGAAGCAGCCAATCCACTCATGGTAAGAGCATCAGTTGCACCACTCCCCCCAGTAATAGCACCACCCCCAGAACTTAGTTTACCTGCATTGGTCACTGTTAAAACACCAGAACCATCAGCGCTTACAGCACCAGTAATCGTACCCCCAGCACTTTGTGTAATAGTCAAAGCACCATTATTTGCAGAGGTAGTTACCGCGCCAGTAATCGTGCCTGAGTTATCGCCAATGACAAGGCCACCACCATTGCCAGTAACGGCACCCGTAATCGTCCCAGAGTTACTGACAGTGAGTTTAGTATCTACATCCGCATTGATAATAGCGCCTGTAATTGTCCCCGCATTGGTGACAGTAGAATCTGCATCAGCACCACCTGCGACGATATTAACCGCATTAGTGCCTCCACTGATCGTTGCACCACTATTGTTTGTAATAGCAACAGCACCGGACCCAGCAGCTTTCTCAATCGCTGTAGTACCTGCTGAAGAAATCGTACCCGAGTTGGTCACTGTTAAAGTGCCTACTGAGTTAATTGCCTCATGAGTTGCAGCAGTACCCAATGTGGAGATTGTCGCACCTGAGTTATTAGTGATTGTTAATGCACCAGTCCCAGCATGCGAAACTGCATCGGCATAACTGGCAGCTGTGCCACCTGCACCCGCTTGAATCGTGCCAGAGTTGGTAATCGTATTGTTTGCTGCACCGCCAGTGATATTAATACCTGCACCTGCGACCGAAGTACCATCTGCACCAGTACCATGATTACCACCGGAGACAGTTTTACCACTATCCACAGTTAAATTAAAAGCACCCGTTGCCAATGCTGAGCTGATACCTGCACCACCATTACCATCATTAGTTGCAGCACCTTCACCGGCGAGTCCACCCGTGACATTACCACCTAAGTTTAGATTAACCATAGTTTGTGCATCGGAAATATTATCAACAATCGCAATACCTGCACCACCACTGCCTCCAGTGTCTGCATTACCCACACCATCACCACCGGCTCCAGCTGTAATTGCTACAGTTGATGTGACAGTTGTTGCAGAATTTGCACTGGCATTGATATTCACACCGACACCACCAGCGCCACCGACACCACTGGTATCACCATTACTTCCTGCACCACCTGTGGTAACAGAATTAAGATTCAGCACTGTCGTTGTCGTTTTAGCAGCATCTGCTGCGGTTGGCATTAAATCGATAGCAATACCACCAATATTACCTGCACCTGCACCAGCAGGCGCTTGAGCGGCTCCACCATTGATTACTTTTGAGGCCGTTGTTGTAATCGTACCACTTAGATTTTTATTAGTAACAACATCTAAACCTTTACCTGCTGCTGCTGCATTTCCAGTAGTACTCTGCCCCCCCTTAATATCACCGGTAAAGGTAACAGCACCTGCAGTGCCTTCTGATGTTGCAAAGGTCAGATCCGTACCATCCGTACCATCCGTAGCTGCTGAATTATCATTACCATCATCGGATAAAGGTGTATTCGCATCAGTCACTGAAATTGTTTCAGTCACCGCATAGGCCGCAGGTGCACCAAACCCTACCAAAGCTAGGGTTAAACTTGCCGCAAGCAATGACTTTTGGAAGGTCGGGGTGTTGTTTGCTTTCCCGTTCCGTGTTACATTGTTTCCCATTGTTTGTTCCTTTAAAGATTTAATTCCCATAATTTAAATCGATTTAAACTAAAAGGATCTAAAAGGGTGGCAGCCCTTTTAAAATCCTTAAGTATCAAAAAAACGACTGCATACGTTAGCCGCTTTTAATTAAAAAAATCACCATATTTTAAAACAAAAATAATGAAACTACTTAATTTAGTTTCGAGATTTTTTTAACACTCCTATGCCTTCAGGAGATTTTTTCGTCGCCGCTAGCACCCTAGTCAATTACGACATTTAAATTGTAGTACAGCTATTTTCCTTATGTTTTAAAAGGACTTAAAAAATATCAGTGCAAAAATAATACCAATTTTAAAATTTTTAATTTTAATATGGATAATTACTTTATTTTAAAAAAACATTATGTAAAACAAAAATAAATTTACATATATTTACCATAAAAATTGACACAAACCTTCATCCTATTATGTTAAAATATTGCAATAATTTTTATAAATTTAACTTTCACCTTGCTCTAATATAAATTACTATTTATTAGAATTAATAATTATTATTATGTTAATTTAAATTAATTAAAAAATTATATTTTTCATAATTTTAAGTGAAATTTAAAACATCATAGGTTATCTCATTTTCATAGAAAATTTCAAAAAAAATAAGGGATAAATCCTCAAACACTTTTATACTGTATATAACAAGATAAAACAGAACAGGTAGCATGACGAGACTGCATGAGAATTAATACTCGAATTTTACTGGTGTTATCCTTGCTGCTAATATTGATTGCCATTTTTGGCTTTAGTTCTTATTTAGGTATGCGCGAAGTAAACAACGATTGGCAAGAATATCAAAACACCACTCGAAGTAAAATAGATTTGTTAAATACACTAGAAGATGCCCTAGGTTTTCATGGTATGATCGGTGCTTATCATGATTATATTCAACTTCAAAATAAAGCAAACCTTGATACGTTTGATCAAACATCTATCGAAGCACTTAATTTAATCAGGCAATATCGCAAGCTGCAGCAACTAACACGTGCAGAGCAATCTAACTTATTTACCTTAGAGGCACTCGTTAGAGACTACCAAAAATTAGTTAGAAATATCAAAGTAAACTCCAACCATACCTCGAGCAACAACGCTATATTGACCAATTCAAATGAACAAAGTAAAAAAGACAATAGCTCACTTTATTTTAAAACTAAAAAAACGTTATATAAAATAATTAATGACCAGAGTTATATGCAAAGCCAAGCAATTAATGAAAAAATGGCAGAGGTCACAGGTATTGTCGTTATTGTCGGCCCACTGATTATTTTTGTTTTAATCGGCTTATCATTAATGCTATTTTTTTATGTAGTAAAGCCCTTACGCAGCTTAACATTAACGGTTAGAAATATTGCTAATTATGGCTATTTAGAGTACCCAGATTTAATTCATAGCCATGATGAAATGGCTGACATTACCTTATCTTTGCATTTAATGGTCAAAACGCTAGAAGATATTACTGAAGCTGCTGAGCTCATCGGCGCAGGCCAGTACAATCAACAGATCACCCCACGTAGTGACGATGATGCATTGGCCCATTCGATCAATACCATGAGCCGCCTACTGTATGAAAAACATATTGACTTGCAACACAGTTATAATGAACTTGAGCATTTTGACAAGGCAGCATCAGCAGAGCTAAAAGATCCCATGCGCATGATGTTATTGCATATCGAATCACTTCAACAAGAAGAACACTTAAGCCAACACGGTTTAGAGTCTTTGCGCTTAATTAATGATATTGCCAAACGCATGCATCTTTCCATGACAGATATCCTCGAGTACTCACGTGCAAATGCAAATTTTATTGAAGAAGAGATTGAAATAACCCACTGCATAGAAGATGCCTTACAGGCCACACACAAAGCCATCAGCACTCAAAAAGCAAAAGTTACCGTTGAATTTCAATCAGCCAAAGCAGTAGGCACACATGCATTACTCACTATGCTCTATCAACATTTAATCGAAAATGCCTTAAAATACCATGCAGGTAAGCCAGAGATTACCTTTACCCTAGATACTACTGGCAAACATCCTATTTATGGCGTAAAAGATCATGGCCTTGGCATAGACCCACAATACACTGATCAAATTTTTACTGCATTTACCCGCTTGCATACTCACAATGAATTTGAAGGTAGTGGTATTGGCCTAGCCACTTGTCGACGCATTGTTCTAGCACATCGCGGCGATATTTGGGTAGAATCCACAGGTCTTGGCAAAGGCTGCCATTTTAAATTTACTCTAAATGAAAACTAGTAACAAAATTAAATAGTTGACAGATTGCTAAAACTTGGTAGAATTCCCGCTATTGCCGGTATAGCTCAGCTGGTAGAGCAACTGATTTGTAATCAGTAGGTCCCGAGTTCGACTCTTGGTGCCGGCACCAAATTTTCAAAGCCTAGTTAGGCCTTATTTTTTTCACAGCCTATCTTTTATCTCCAGGAAAAATCGGCCCTCCTGTGTTATGGTTACAAAGGAGGGCCGATGAAAATCCACTGTTTACCTACACATTTTTCAGTTTGTCGCTTTAAAGTTGGTACGCCTTTACCTGCGCTTAAAAATTTATCGTTTTACTCACTGAGCAGCGATAGTGAGGGGCTCAGACTGGTACTCAAAGAACAAGATATGCCAAAGCGCATTCGCGGTGTGGATCATGGCTGGTGTGCCCTACACTTTGCTGACGAAGATGATAATAGCGAGCAATGCTTAAACCTATTATGCTCACGCTTAAATAGTGAACAGATTGAAAGTTTTGTCGCACCAACTTATGAGATGAGTTTTTTATTTGTGCAGCAACATAATTTAGATGCGGCATTAGATGTCATCGAAGACTTAGAATATCAATGGGCTTAACAGTAAATTTTAATTGAACCAATTAATTTTATTGCTTTTGAATTATAAATCGACCCACCTAACGAGCTAGCTAATAACTAACTAAAGTATAAGTGAGTCAATGGCTCTAGAGTTAACCCTATTTATTGTATTATTTATTGAGGATTACCCAATAAATTATTTAATAATCCACTCGCTTTCTCTTTCAACTTATTCTTGACTCGATCAAGACCGGCCTGCGCTACCGCCTGACCCGAGTTTGCTACTAATACATTGATAATTTGCTCGGTCACCTGATCCGGCGTTAAACCTGGGCCACCTGAACCAATATTCGTTAAGCGGATATTCGGCAAGGATAGAGTTTTTTCTTTTGATTTTAATAGCGGCGAGATCACTTTCACCTGCCCTGCTAAAATTTCTAATTCTTTAATAATAAATTTTTTCTGATTTTTTTCCACCACTTTAGCCTGAGAGCCTTCTTGCTGAGTTGCACCTGAATTTTTTTGATTACTTTCATTATTCTTTGCTTGCTTACTAGAAAAATAGCTTTGAATATTTTTTTGAATTTGCTGAAGATTAGAGCGAGAAGACCCTTCTTTCATCTCATAAAGAAGATACGGATCCTTAATAATAACCTTATTAAGCACTATCGTCTGCTGGGTTGCGCTACTTGGGTCTAAGCTCACCATAATATCTTTAAAAGAAATAGCATTAGCCTGACTAAAGCCCGCAGGGTTACTCATGGTCAATCGACCTAAACTCACTTGACCTTCTTTTAAGCTTGTTTTCAGGCTGCCTAATGTAACCGTCGTCCCTGTGGTCTTAGAGCCTATTTTTTCTACAGCGCTGCGCAAAATACTATCCATATGACTAAATAAGAAATAGCTCCCAACGACCAATAATAAAACCACAATAATAAGACTATAAAAAATCTTTTTCGCCACAACCCTCTCCTTTATTTACTGTATTAATTAATCACAACGCGCTCTTTTAGACTATCGATTATAAACCCTTGATCATAACAAGCCAGCCCTAAAACATCAAAAGCAAAAAATATTTTAAACTTATTATTTCATAAAAACTTATCTTACTAACTAAAACAGCTGAATGATTTCGCCC
>LVCQ01000082.1 GCA_001644975.1 Piscirickettsiaceae bacterium NZ-RLO1 | reverse complement strand
GGGCGGATTCAACGCTGTTAAAAACCTTTTCTCTCGATTTGAGTGGTATTTTCTTTACTTGCTTCAGGGCTTTTGTATTCCACTCGATCGTGTTTTTTGGCATTTGATCGGCCTTTTCATTAATTATACTTATATTATAAGTATAATTAACATCTTTTCAAGCTCTAACTCAAAGATGACGCTGGTATCCAACGATACAATGTTGGCACTGAAACACCAAGATCACGTGCCACGTCCTTGGGTGGAACCCCTGTAGACAGTAACTTCTTAGCAGCTTCTAGCTTACTGATTGTCATTTTAGGTTTCCGTCCACCCAACCGCCCTTTACTTCTAGCGGCTTCAAGGCCAGCCTTGGTTCGCTCAACCAGTAATTCATGCTCCATTTCAGCCAGACTTGCCATGACATGAAAAAAGAATCGACCTGAAGCTGTCGAGGTATCAATATTGTCTGTGATACTTCTAAAATGAACGCCTCTTTCTTTTAGTTCATTAACAAACTCAATTAAGCTTTTAACTGTTCGCCCAAGACGATCTAATTTCCAGACCACGAGCGTATCATCTGCTCTTAAAACCTCTAATGCTGTTTCTAAACCATGACGGTTATTTTTCTTACCAGAGGCTTTATCCTGGTACAGTCTCTCACAGCCTTCTTTTTTTAGCGCCTCAAGCTGTAAGTCTAGGTTTTGATCTTGAGTAGAAACACGCGCGTAACCTACAAGCATGTCATTGTCACCTGCCAACATAATTTATTATCAAAACTCATAGAACCACGACATATTACTGTACCAGTTCCAATATGCGTTTATGATAACAGAAGTGTATTGAAATACATGCAAGTATTCTCAAAATCATAAAGCTATTAAAATCGTTCGTTTTTGAGAATAATAGAAACCCAATTTCCATCCACTCTGATTCACAGTCTGACTCCGCCATTCACTAAACCTACTAAAAAAGGTAAACTACTGCCTTGAGGAGCTTGGGCTGCCAAATATACCCCACGCTTAGAAGAAGCTCAGGTCAACCATGTAGGCATTCACTTCTTCCTAGCTGTTATAGGCGCGATGAGCACCATCCAGATTTTATGTTACACGTAGGATTTTATTAATGACGTTCCAGCTACTTTACTACAATGATTTAGACTCTTCGGGAGTTAACAAGAAATACAAAAAAGTCCTAGATCAGCTTGAGTCGGGTGATTTTAAATCAGCAGAGGTAAAGAAGCTAAAACCAACAAATTATCTACGAGCAAAAATTGATGATAGCCACCGCCTTCTATTTCAACCTGTAAAAGCTGATAATAAAACGTCATTGCTGATACTAGAAGTCATAAAAAACCATGATTATAACAAATCGAGGTTCTTAAAAGGTGCGCCGGTTAGTGAGGCGAGCATTCAGTCTGAAGAAACACGCCCGACGATGACAATAAACCAAAGCAGCAAAAATCAAACGGTTCATGTTTTAGATAAATTTATTATGTTTGATGAATGCCAAAGCAATATTTTACAATATCCACTGCCCTTGATCGTTATTGGCTCAGCAGGAAGCGGTAAAACCTCCGTGACCTTGGAGAAAATGAAGAGCTTAGAAGGCAATATACTGTATACAAGCTTATCAAGCTTTCTAGTTCACAATACGCGAAGAGTTTACTTTTCTAACAATTACGACAATGACAAGCAAAACATCAATTTCTTATCTTTTTCTGAGCTGCTAGAAACAATCAAAGTCCCTAGAGGCTATGAGATAGATATCCAGAAGTTTTTACACTGGTTCAGCAAGCAGCAAATCAACCAGAAATCTATCAATAGTGGCAGAAAGCTATTTGAAGAGTTTAGAGGTGTCATCACCGGCTCCAACCCACAAGCTCAATATATGTCAGAAAGTGAATACCTAAAGCTTGGAATAAAACAATCAATTTATTTACCTGAAGACCGGCAGGCAGTCTATAGGCTTTTCACTAAATATCTCGACCACCTAAAGAACAATCATTTATATGACAGTAACATTATTTCACACGAATACAGCAATATTACCACTCAGTGTTATGATGCTATCGTTGTTGATGAAGTCCAAGATTTTACCAATAGCCAGTTAAGCTTAATTTTAAAAACATTAGCAAAAAAAGGACAGTTTTTGCTTTGCGGTGATGCAAATCAAATTGTACATCCAAATTTTTTCTCATGGTCAAAACTAAAGTCATTGTTCTACCAAGGCGACGACCTAGAAACTAAAAATATCACTAGAATTTTAACAAAGAATTACCGCAACACACCACAGGTTACCGAATTAGCCAACAGGGTACTTAGGCTTAAAAATCACCGATTAGGATCAGTTGATAAAGAAAGTCATAATCTTATTGAAAGCTCATCATCAGTCGAAGGTGATGTTAGCTGTCTAAAAGCTGATCCAAAGCTACTGAAAGAACTCAATAACAAAACCAGTCAGTCTACACACTACGCAATTATCGTTCTTGATGATGGCAGCAAAAAAGAAGCTCAGAAAGCATTTCAGACACCTCTAATTTTTACAGTCCAAGAAGCAAAAGGTTTAGAGTATGAGAATGTTATTCTGTATGATTTTATTAGTAAAGAAAAGGGATATTTAGAGTTGTCACAAGGAGTGGATTCTTCTTATTTAAAAGATGATTTCAAGTTTTCAAGGCTTAAAGAAAAAACTGATAAATCCCTTGAAATATACAAGTTCTACATTAATGCTTTGTTTGTTGCAATTACTCGCGCGATTAAAAATGTTTACCTAATTGAGCCTGACCCTAAGCATAAATTCATCCGTCTCTTAGACATCAATGAAATAAAAGATTTAAAGTTACAGTCTGAAAAGTCCTCCAAAGAAGAATGGCAGCGCGAAGCAAATAAGCTTGCTTTACAGGGTAAAAAAGAACAAGCACAGGCGATTGAAGAGAAAATATTACACCGTAAAGAGGTGCCCTGGAAAGTCTTGGACCAGAAAGCTATAGAGAGCTTAAAAATTAAAGTTTTTCAAAGTAAAGAAGCTAATAAAAAAGAGAAAATCAGACTGCTTAATTATGCTATCGTTTATAACGATAACAAGACAATTGAAAAGCTTCAGCAACTTGGTTTAGGTGCAGCCCATCTTAAAAAATCATTTTCAACAATCGAAAATGAGTATTTTAGAAACTACACATTCAACAACCCAAACCAGGTTATGCATCTTGTAGATATGTATGGAACTCAGCATAAAAATGAATACAATTTCACTCCATTTATGTGTGCCGCCTTTACTGGTAATATCTCTATAGCTCAAGAACTGATTAATCTCGACGTACCTTTAGACGATACCGATAACATGCATCGTACAGCGTTTAGAATAGCCATCAGTAGAGCACTGCATGATGATAAATACACTAAAAAGAACTTCAGGCAAATCTTTTCCTTGCTACAGCCTGATAGCCTATCGATTCAACATCACGAACAATTAATCAAAATAGACCAAATAAAAGCCGAATTCTTTCTCTTTCAATTTTTGATAGTTGCTGTCACCAAGCTCTATTTCGAGAGCAAGCTAAAGCTACAACAGCCATCATTTACTGCTGCCCAAATTGAAAAGCATATGGTTGATATGCCTAATAAATTATGGCCTGTCTACAGAAAGAAAAGAGCCTACATCAGCAGTTTACTGTCTAGAAATGAAATTAATAGTGATTACACGACTAACAGGAAACTCTTTGTCCGTGTTAAAAGAGGATATTACCAAATCAATCCAGAACTCATGATCAAAGAAAAATCAGAATGGGTTGCTCTAGACGCTATCATCAACATTGAACCCTAGCAAAATTTTTATACGTTAGATAAGAACATAGAGCCTCACAATACGAGGCTCAGCAAAACAACTGGTCTACCAGCTACTTTGTCTTTTTTCTTGTGGCTTAGCCATATTGACTTTTAAGTTGCGGCCACCAGAGTCTTGCCCATCAAGCTCAAGAGCTGCTTGCGCTTGTTCCTGAGTTTCAAACTCAACAAAGGCAAATCCTTTTGAACGACCCGTATCACGATCAGTAATCACTTTTGCGCTAATCACTTCACCGTACTTTGAAAACATCTCTACTAGGTCGCGGTCTTCAACAGAGTATGTCAAATTCCCTACATATAATTTCTTCATAAAAAATCAGTCTCAATAAATCATTCTTAAGTTACCGTGTTCACACCCGGCTATAAATGGACTCTAAGGTCCGGCTCCATGTTGAAGCTTGAATTTCATCAAACCAAACATAGATGGTGCATATTAACATAAGCAGCCACAGTCAGATAGTTTTGTGGTAACTACACTGGACCATAAGGTGCTGACGGCATACATATTTAAAACCCTTAAATACTAAATATATCTCTTTTCTACATGTTATTATTTCATAACATGGTTTTTATGCTTGCTAACCTTTTGAAAATACTGGCAACTTATTAAAGTTGTTCTTTGTGCGCATTAGCAGCAATGAGGGGTGCCACCCCTGAAATATTAAAAAAGTTCGTAGTATGATTCTTAGCACTGTTGCGAAAAGTTATAGGGAGCTTCAGAAAGGTTATTTTCTTGTGCTCTCTGCTTAGAATGAAGCAGCTAATCCAAATAATTTATCAATGAGCTGGTTTTGGGCACAGATATCCTGTTTTTTAATATAACGTAATTGACCTTTTTGAACCATACGCATTGCTTCCATCACATCAATGGTAGATCGTGCTGTAGAAAGTGATTGGTACCATTGGCGGAAACGGGATTTGCGCTTTACCGCTTTGTGATCATTTTCGATGCAGTTGTTTAAATACTTCACTCGCCTGAGTTTACATCGCCTAGAAAAGACACCTTCATCTTTGGCTTTTTGATGAGCCGGTGGAAATGAAGCGTGTTTATCGACATTCACAATACGTGGTGGTTTCACGTAAGGTTGAGCCATTGCTTTTTTGAAAAAGCGCAAGGCCGCTTTAGCATTTTGCTGACGACTGAGCATCCAATCCAAAGTATGGCCATATTTATCAATCGCTCGATAAAGGTAATACCAGCGCCCTTTAATTTTAACCAGCGTTTCATCCAGCCGCCAAGAGGCACACGTTTGGCAGAAGTGGGGCCGTAACCGTTTAGCGATTTCAGGTCCATATTCATGAACCCAACGACAAATGGTTGAACGCTCAAGCTCAAGACCTCTTTCAGCTGCTATTTCTTTGAGATCACGGTAAGATAAGGCATAACGGCCATACCAACGCACCAACCAAAGAATGATATCACCAGAATAATGCTTCCATTTAAAGGGTTGATTCTTCTTAAATCGTTTACGTCTAGCCACAGTAATTCACTCTTAACTTCAGTTGATTACTACACCCTACTCAAATCTAAATTTTTCGCAACAGTGCCTATTACATACCCTCGCTATAGTCAATGCACCAAATATCACGAACTCTGTCCTTCAGTAATTTAGATCTTTTTTTTATGCATTCAGCATTCCATTTTTTTGGCTAATAATTTCTTTTGTTAAATCAAAAGATACATTTTTATCAAAATTGTAGGCTTTTTGCTTGTTTTCAAAACTTTTATTTGATGCTGAAATATTTTTCTTCACTGATAATAATGTCAAATTTCCTATTTTCTGCACATACTTAGCATGGTCTTTAGGTGAAATACTCCATCCTTTTCCTAATTTCTGTGGTAAAACATGCTCGATATGTATCGTTCCGTGATAAATTTTATGAACAGATGCATCATTTAATTCATCTTCTATTTTTAGCAAAAGAGTTCTTAAGAAATTAACATTACTTTTTGTTCCTGTATATTCAATATGTTCGATTTGATCCATTATCTTTTCATTTTTAGCATAACCATATAATATTTTCATTAGCCCTTCAAAATCCTTTCCTTTATTGATTTCTTTAATGAAATGAAATGTTATTTTTTCCCTAATCAGTTTAGAGGACTCAAGTATCCACTCATGAAAATATGTTCTTAAAAATGTCTTTACCAAAACTATAAGTTTTTCCTTTGGTATACTGTCTCTGTTTTGATTCCTATTTCTAAATAAGATAGATAAAATTGGAGACAACCACTCTCTATCAGTCTTTAAGTGGAATAATATGTTGCATTCTCGTTGTATTTCTTCACAGAGATAACTACCATTAACTAATTCATGATAAAGCTTAGCTGCCGCCAAAAATTCATTTAAATAATTACTCAAGTCCTTTTCAAATACATCAATATATAAATATTTATGAAAATCCGTTTCTTTTAAAATAGATCTATCTTTTGTATACTTTTGTGAAATTTGATAGATGGCTAAAAATTCGTCTAATTTCTCTTTTCCTATATATTCTTCTATCATATCCCAAACAGATTGCACTAATATTACATCATCCTTTTTTAGCCCTGCGAATTGACAAATTTGATTTTTAAGAAGATCACTTTGAGTTAATGACATTCCTCTAGTGTTTAATACATTAAACATCCTAAATGATGCTGATATGTCTTCACTGGATACATGAGCTATTTTAACATTACGACAAAGATATTTACTTAAATCAATTAATTCCTTTTCATCTTTTACAGTTTCATTAAGGTATTCTTCAATACTATTTGAATTTCTAAAATATCTTAGTTCAGATTTTGTATATTTTGAAGAAGGCGACCTTTTTAATCCTTTTAATATATAATCATTATATATTTTTTTATCAGCGAGTTTTACCTCAATTATGGGATTCTTCTCGTCAAATGATTCAGGACAGCAAATATCCTTTAGATGCGCTTTAACCTTATCCTTGCTAATTAAATCAGCAAGTTTACTAATAATTACAGTTAACGTTATAAGCCTTTGCTGACCATCTACAACCTCATATATGTTTTCATCGGTTTTAATAGATACCATACACCCAACAAAATAAGGTTCATTACTATGATCATCTGTGTAGCTTTCATAAATATCATTTATAAGCGCTACAGTATGTTCTTTTTCCCAACTATATGGCCTTTGATAATAAGGAATTCGGTATAATCGATTTCTAGCTAATAAATTTTCCACCGTCAATTCTTCAACTATCATTTCAACTCCCTGCCATTTTCATAAATATCCTAACATGTTGTTATTATACACATATTAGCATCATTAATAGTCTTGCTAGAGTGATTAGTCTTCCAAACTACGCTAGAAATAGTAAACCATGAATAATTAAACTTTTTACTTCATAAGAATAGCTAGAGTGAGGTCATGTTCTTTTTCACATAATTAAATGATTCTACAAATGGTTAAGAAGTAACTACTACATCAACCTATAGCATATATTAGTAGCCTATTTATGCTAATGATTCATCAGTAAGTAATTTCTCCCATAGATTTTTTTTATAATAATCTCGTAATGCACCAATAATCATTGGTTTAATTATCACACTCTTATCTTTTGGCAAACTATCAGACGTATATTTTTTAATATCATCTTCTGATAAATTTATACGCCATCTTTCAAATGATTGATTGAATTTATTTTTTTGAAAATCATCATTGCGCTTAGCTATATCTTTTGCATCTGATATTTCTTGCTCCATCATGACCTCATCTCTTGATTTGTAAGTTACTTCAATCCATAACGTCCCTTTTATCAAACATCCTATCAAGACTGCTATTGCTGAATCTTTATATTTTTGTGTTTTCGGGTTGTGACGTAATCCCCATGAAAAGTGATATATTGAGTCCTGAACTTCTTTAAAAGTCAATTTGTCTTCTAAGCGCTTAAAATGATTTTTCGTGAACCCAAAATCTTGCAAGCCATCTAAATCGATGTTACTTATCCATGAGTCAATCTCATTTTTTTGAGCAGGCAGTATAGTCCCTTTTTGTTCATTATTTTTAGCTGTTTGAGCAAGTTCAATTTCTAAGAATGTACTCCTCTGCAATCGGTATAATACCCAACCACCTCTTCCATTTTTCCTTGAATATATGCTGATATAATTCTTTTCTTTCAACCTTGCAATTGATGTTTTTATTGATTTAATGTTTACAGCAGATTTATTCGCAATATCATTAATAGTCATTTTTCCAGTAACTAGGTCTATTGTCTGATTTTCCTTAATACTTTCATACATAGCAAATAGTATGGACATTTGTATTTTGGATAGTAAATCTATTGAGTTGACATCATCATATATTTTTATATTGTTAGATATATTTATCTCGCTGCTATATCCCTTTTTTATGACCTGCCCTGGGTGTTTGCTTTTACCAGTTAAAGGTACATCTACAGCTTCTTCACTAAATTTTTCGTGTTCCGTTTGTGTTCCGTTATCATTAGCTGCTTGGTTATTATTCTTCGCAGCATTTAATAGGCTATTTACATTACTGCTCTTTTTTGTGTTCCGTTTGTGTTCCGTTTGTTTGTCGCCGTTTGTTTGAATACTTTGAGTGCTGGGTGTTTTTTGTGTTCCGTTATCTGTTTTGGTCTCTCCATTCTTTTTATTTATCTTAGATTTTTTATTTAACACTGCACCCTGTTTGTGTTCCGTAATAATATTACCAGACTTATTACCCTTAGCTTCAACGTGTTCCGTTTGTGTTCCGTTTTTTTTGGTTGAAGGTTTATTGTTTTTGTTTACATTAGGTTTAGTACTTTTATTTTTATTATTTTTTGTGTTCTGTTTGTGGTCCGTTTTCTTATTAGAATCGTCTCTTAAACTTTCTTTAGTTTTTTTGCTTTTATCAGGTCCAGCATTAGATAAAGCAGAGGTATCACCAACACGTACACTATTAAACAAAGCATTAAATTTGGAGCTGGATTTTTTTTTCGATATGGTCACTATAACTCTCCCTTGTTCAATTAATCCTAGCCCATAATTCTTTTGCTAAACTGTAGTAATCTTCAGCTAATGTAGAAGTGTTGCTGTTTTCTATAACTGACAACTGTTCCATTCCGCTTTCCTCTGCAGCACCTCGTAGAAAACGAATTGTTGATGCTGTTACGAATTCTGGGAATGATACTCTGTACTGTGTTTCAATTTCTTTGCTTAACTTTGTTTGATCAACTTTAGTTGGAACTATCGAAAATGAATTCCAAGTTAACTCCATTTCCTTTTTAAAATTATTAATCATTTCAATATTCGTCGTTACTGAACGATATGACTCTAATTCACAAGAAAACGGTGCTATTACATCTGTTGCTAAAGTCAATGAGTTTTGTACTAAAAGGCTCCCCCAGCTTGGAGAGTTATCGAAGATAATTACTTCATAGTTTTTCATTACAGGTTTTAATAGTTTTTTTAAAAAATACTCTCTTCTTGGACTATCTTTGATTCTTTGTTCAAGCAAATTAAGATCTGTTGACTCAGGTATATAGTGCAAGTTAGGTAAAGCACTAGTGCATATGATGTCATGTATTGACAAATTACCTTCTGAAACGTCCCACAGCCCGCCTGTATGAAGTTTTTGTGCTTCTGCAATGCTTTCCACTTCGTAATTGTGTACAGGTTCTAAATTCGACGTTAGAGTCCTTTGAGACACTTCTAGCCCTATTGCTAATACACTAATGTTATTCAATGCAAACATTCTGGCAAGATTGAATGATAACGTTGATTTTAATACACCGCCTTTAGGCGCATAAATGGATATCACTGATTGAGGATTTCTTTTTTTCTTATAGTTCTTTTTCAAAAACCCATATTCTTTTCCAACTTCAGGAATTAATTCTTCATCCCAAACACGTACTGATGTTGCTCCCCTTTTTTCTCTTTTTGCTGGAGGTATAATACCTTTTTCCTCATCCCTTAAAACTGTGCTCTTTGCTTTGTTTGTCCGATACAGTTTGATGATTTGCCCAGGTGTCCATGTTTTCGTCATTTTTGTCTCGGTATGTTTAGATGTATATTATACGTATAAACATACCACAATAAGCATATATGTCAAACCAATGTTAATTAAACATTTATAGAGGCATGCACAATTTTGATGTTTTTAGGTTTTAATTCGAGTTAAAAGGATTAGATATAAAAAGGTATTATTATATCTTACTTACTATTATTATATATAAGGGATTGGTTGTGTTCCGTTTGTGTTCCAATGTTGTTGTGAAGCTTTTATTTCTAATGAACTACCGCTTTCGATGTGTGTTCTGTTTGTGTTCTGTTTGTGTTCCGTTAATGTGTCATTTAAATAGCTTTCCCCTGGCGCGTGTTCCGTTTGTGTTCCAATCAGCCATTTCTGGCCGATATATGGAAGATCAAATGTAGATGCATGTGTTCCGTTTGTGTTCCAAAAAAAACTATACGTGTCCCGTTTGTGTTCCGTTTAGATTGCCCTTAATTTATATTTTAAATACATTGTGTTCCGATTGTGTTCCGATATTCTGATATCAGCTTGCATTTTTGTCGATTAAGTGATCCCATTGTGTTCCGTTGCTATTAACAATCCGCTTTATATTCAATACTACTAGCAATAGTCTATTTATTTTTTCTACAGTGGCTGTGTTCCGTTATATGCAGGGTAGTTTCTCATTTAAAACACAAATTGTGTTCCATTTGTGTTCCGATATATTTATGATGGTTTTTCATTTCCTAATTGCTGTGTCCTGTTTGTGTTCCGTTATATCTTATAAAAAGAGTGTTTACAGCTTAATTGGTGATGATATACGCCGATATTAGAGGAAGCACATATGGTTGTGTTCCGATTGTGTTCCAATACTTTACTATTCATAAGTATATAAAGGAAATTGAAGTCCTTGCATGTGTTCCGTTTGTGTTCCGATAGCATGTTCTTTTGTAATTCATGAAATATCAGATACGCCCTCCGTCATCTGAAGTGCAACGCCCTCCGTCATCTGAAGTGCAACACTACTCTATACTAAGCCGCCATCAAATACTCTAAAAAAACATGATTAGGTGAGCGATAATTCAAACTCGCTCTTCTTCTGGTACTCAATGTATGCTCTATTTTTGCTATTTCTTTGTCACTAATTTCATTAAAATCCGTCCCTTTAGGTAGAAAACGCCTTATCAAACCATTTGTGTGTTCATTTAGACCTCTATCACAAGAACGATAAGGTCTAGCAAAGTAAAAGTCTGCTTCAGTGATCTTTGAAATGGCCTCATGACCCGCAAACTCTGTTCCGTTATCAGAAGTGATGGTTTTAAAATCAAAGAAAGTTGAGCCAACCACATTCATGAATGTATTGATAATAGTCTTGGCTTGTTTGTTAGGCATTTTCCTTATACAACACATTTTATTCGCCTTATCGACCAGTGTTAATAAATAAGATTGCTGGTCACGACCCACAACCGTATCAATTTCAAAGTGACCAAACTCCGTCTTTTCGTTAGCAATAGCAGGCCGTTGCTCAATGCCGATACGATTTACTATTTTTGCTTTATCAGCACTTTTCACCTTCTTCTTATAAGGTTTTCCGGAATGAGGTAGGCTTCTGTAAAGCTCTCCGCCCTGCTCTCTATCATCATAAATATAACGGTAAATCGTGCTTTCACTCACCTGGATATCATGCTCTCGTATAAGTTCCTGACTGATAACATCGGGGGATGTATGGGTGCTTAACCGCTGATGGATCAACATTTTTGCCTCTTCTGAAATTTGTCGAAAAGCTTGACCTTGCTTAGCGTTAGCTCGTTTTTCTTGTGCGCAGCGAGAAGTAAGCCGGTGACAATAAAGACCTTTAAAATCGATTGGAGTGTGCCGTTTAAT
>LVCQ01000081.1 GCA_001644975.1 Piscirickettsiaceae bacterium NZ-RLO1 | reverse complement strand
TAGCATATATAAGATTAGCATGTATATGAGGTTTTTAAGGACTTTAACCGTCTGAATTATAAAAAACAGTGAGTTGTAATGAACTTAGGGGATTGATGGTATTTTTACTTAGCTGCTCTTTAGGTCTTGCTATAGATGTAGAATTAGCGCTGTATCAATGCTGCTTTAGTTCAGTCATCGGTGTTCTATAATTTTATCCTGATTTTGATATCTATATCCTGCACTAGTTAATTGTAGTATCATAAGCATAAGTTAACTTACATCTTAATCACTATCTTCATAGTGTTAACGGTACAGTGCATTTATATTAATATATAATTATTAATTAAACGTCAAAAACAATTATTTGATTTTTAGTATTTTTTTATTATGTATCTATTGTGAAAATTAGTGTAGCTTAAGGGTGGTTTAACCTTAGCCCTTGACAATAGAGTAGATTTTGGGTGGCGTGATCGGCTTTTTCTTGTTTCTGGTGTGTAGTCCACAATCTCGCTATAATGCTTTGAATTAAGTATGAATAACAAGCAGGAGAGCTCAGTGAGCAGGGTAATTGTTAGTAAATTTAGAAATAATTTTAAAAAATGTAGTCAATTCGTGGCGATGCTGTCAGGTTTGTTGTTATTGACTATGCATACAAGTTTTGCAACCACCACTGATGGCTCACCAATGCCCTGGGAAGGTCCTTTGCAAAAAATACTCGCATCGATTCAGGGGCCGGTGGCAAAAATTTTAGGTGTAATTGTCATTATCATTGCAGGACTTGGCATTGCCTTTGGTGAATCTGGTGGCGGTATGCGCAAGATTTTTCAAATTGTTTTTGGTCTATCGATTGCCTTTACAGCAACGAGTGTGGTGACGAGTTTGTTTGGAGTAACCGGTGGTAGTGTATTTTAAATGTCTGTTTTAGGATTTTCAGTCACTATTCATAAATCATTGACGCAGCCTTTGTTATTGTTGGGTGTGCCTCGGGAAATTGCAATTATTAATTTAACCCTTGGCTGTGCTATTGGTCTTGGCTTACAGACCTTGTATGCATTACCCGCAAATATATTGATCCATGTTGTTGCTGTGGTATTAACGAAAAAAGATCCTTATTTTTTCCAGGTGATCCTACGCAGTATTCGTAAGAAGAGTTATTACCGAGTGTAGGGAAGAATGTGCTGTCATGTTTAATATTGCAGAATATCGTAAAAAACCAGATCGTATTACTGACTTATTGCCATGGGCAGCACTGATTGCTCCAGGTGTCGTTTTAAATAAGGATGGTTCGTATCAACGAACCTTGTGCTTTCGCGGTCCAGATCTAGAGTCCTCAACGGATGCGGAGCTTGTTGCCACCACTGCGCGCTTAAATAATGCCTTAAAGCGGTTAGGGTCAGGGTGGGCGCTGTATATCGAAGCTAGGCGTAGTCAAGCACAGCGTTACAGTGAAGAAAGTCGTTTTGAAGACCCCGTTAGCTGGTTAGTTGATTTAGAGCGTCATGAGTTATTTAAGCGTGGCGGTGAAAATTTTGAAAGTCACTATTATTTAACTTTGCAGTTTATGCCGCCAAGTGAAGCTGTCGGTAAGCTCTCTGAGGCGATGATTAAACGGGAAAGTGACAGTCAACCGGTAGAAAATAAAAAGCTCAGCCAAAAAAAACAGATCAAGCAAAAAGCCGCACAGGTAGAAAAGCTCGATAATTATCAAGCACAACTGAATTTTTTTAACGTTTCTTGTGAGCGTTTATTCGATATTATAAAAGACTTTATGTTTGATGCTGAGTTTTTAGATGATGATCAAACACTGACTTATTTGCATCAATGCATTTCGGAGAAAGAGCATCCGGTTAAAAAGCCACAGATTCCTGTTTATCTTGATGCGATCTTAGCAGATACCCCCTTACTGGCAGGCTTAGAGCCACAATTGGGGCAGTCGCATTTACGTACGGTCTCTATTTTAGGATTCCCATCAACTTCAGCACCGGCTTTATTAGACCAGTTGAATCATTTGCCCATTGAATATCGCTGGGTGACACGCTTTTTACCGCTGGATAAAACCGCGGCTGAAAAAGAGCTTAAAGCGTACCGTAAGCGTTGGTTTGCTAAGCGTAAAGGCTTAGGCACCATGCTGATGGAAATGATGACTAAAAGTGAAAGCGCCATGGTTGATCAGGCGTCAGTGAATAAGTCACGTGATGCTGATCAGGCGATTCAAGAGCTCGAGGATGATCATGTTGCTTTTGGTTATTATACGGCAACGATTACGGTCTGGGATAAAGACCCGCAAGTGGTTACTCAGAAAATCCGCGAGGTTGAACGTGTTGTTAATGGTCTTGGCTTTACTACGATTTTAGAAACCTTAAATGCGGTTGAGGCTTGGCTATCATCACTGCCGGGACATGCGAATGCGAATATTCGTGCGCCACTCATGCATACGTTAAACTTAGCTCATTTAATTCCATTTTCAGCGATTTGGGCGGGGCCTGAGCGTAATCAGCATTTGAATGGTCCACCGTTATTACATGCGCGTACGCGTGGCAATACGCCGTTTCGTCTTGTCAACCATATCGGTGATGTCGGCCACCAAATGGTACTTGGGCCCACCGGAGCAGGAAAGTCTGTGCTATTGAATTTGATGGCCTTGCAGTTTCGTCGCTATCAAGATGCACAAGTGTTTATTTTTGATAAGGGCGGCAGCTTTCTCGCTTCGACGCTGGGTGTGGGCGGCCATTATTATGAAGTGGGTCAACCAGAGAATAAAGATTTAGTCTTCCAGCCCTTAGCTCATGTTGACAAAGAAGCTGAGCGTATTTGGGCGACCGAGTGGCTGCTTGGTTTATTACAGCATGAGAAAATTGAAGTCACACCCCATGTCAAAGATATGCTATGGCAAGCGATGACTGGGCTTGCAGCAGTGCCTGAGAATCAGCGCACCTTAACGGGTTTAAAAGCTTTGCTACAAGATCATCAATTGCGTCAGGCTTTAGATCATTATACTTTAGGTGGCCCTTATGGTGATATTTTAGATGCGGATCATGAGTTATTTACCACCGGTGCTTGGCAGTGCTTTGATTTAGAAGCGCTGATGGAAACACCGGCGATTATTCCGCCCGTGCTTGATTATATTTTCCATGTTTTGCAACAACGCTTTACTGGGGCGCCGTCGCTGTTGATTCTGGATGAAGCATGGTTGTTTTTAGATCACCCGATTTTTGCAGCCAAGATTCGCGAGTGGCTCAAAACTTTGCGTAAGCTCAATGTGTCGGTGATTTTTACGACGCAATCGGTGGATGATATTTTAGAGTCAGAGATTACTAATAGTTTATTAGAGTCATGTCCATCGCGTATCTTTTTACCCAATAATCGTGCGTTAGAGCCGAGTGTTTATAGTGCTTATGAGCAATTAGGTTTAAATACACGGCAAATTCAAATGCTGTCTTCTGCAATTCCTAAGCGTCAGTATTACTATGAGTCAACACAGGGCAACTGTATGTTTGATTTAAGTCTTGGGCCGATTGCCTTAGCATTTGCTGGAGTGAGTCGACCTGAAGATAAACAAAAAATTCGCGCCCTGCATCGGCGTTATGAATATCGTGAGTTTATTGAGCACTATTTACGCGAATGTCATTTAGATTGGGCGATTAGCTTATTAGAACAATGGAGCCCTTTATGAGTAAAGTACAAAAAGAACAGTCGGATTACCGTTATGATGAGGCAGTAACGCCTTATCAAAAGGCGGCCCAAGAGTGGGATCGACGTATTGGCAGCTCACGTGCGCAAGCCAATAGTTGGCGCTTGATTGCCATCGCTTGCATAGTTGCCTGTATTTTGTTGCTAATTGGCATGATGATGTTAATTCAACAAAAGAAAAATGTTGTTTATGTCGCAGAAGTCGGTTCATCGGGGCAAGTGATTAATGTGGTAAAAACCAATCAGCCCTACCGGCCGACGGATGCACAGTACCAATATTTTATTGCTAAGTTTATTCGTCATGCGATGAGTTTACCATTGGATCCGGTGATCTTAAAAAATAATTTATTAGAAGCATATCAGTTAACGGCTAGCAAAGGACGCTTGCAATTTAATGAGTTAATGAAAAAGTTACAGCCGACACGCCACATTGGTCAGCTCACTCAAACTGTGGATGTGCAGATGGTCGAGCAAATTACACCCAATAGCTATTCGGCAACTTGGCGTCAGACTTCATATGATCAAAACGGTAAAGTGACGCAAGTAAAACGTTATCATGGTGTGTTTACGGTCAGTCAAACCATGCCAACAACTGAGCATGAAATATTAGTTAATCCACTTGGCATTTATATTCAATACTTCACTTTGGCGGAGAAAAGTTAATGAAACTAAAGGTACTTAAAGTTATCAGCCCTATCGTATTACTACCTTTAGCATTAGCGAGTTGTGCGTCGATGGGAAGTGATCAAGAGGCTGGTACAAGTAGTAATAATGCGCCAGTGCATTTTCAGCCTGCGGTTAATCAAAACCTCGTTAAAACTAAGGTCGTCACTCAATATGTGCCGGTGCCAGTACCGGGTCAATTAAAGTATTTAAAAGATCAGGGGAAAAACTTAAAAACTGTTGGCAATAAAACCTTTAAAAATAAAGAAGATGCGATTCAATATGCCAATAAAGAGGCTCTGCGTTATCCAAATAGTCGTGATTTTGTCAATAGCATTATGAATTATCAGTTTATGGATGGCGCCTCGTATGCAGTGTATGCGTCGCCGGGTCAGATGACAGATATTGAGTTTCAGTCGGGTGAAAAACTAATTTCACAAGCGGCAGGGGACACTTTGCGTTGGCAAATTGGTAAAACGGTAAGTGGTTCAGGCGCCTATCAGCGTGAGCATCTATTGATTAAGCCCAATCAAACGGGTTTAAAAACGACGATGGTGGTGATGACAGATCAGCGGGTTTACCATATTCAATTGATTTCTACGCCAGATGCCTATATGCAAGCGGTTAAATGGCAATATCCGAATGAAAATGTTGTGACGTATCAATCTGAAGATAATAGTGTTACCGGTGATACGCGTTTATCAACAGCAGGGGCCAGTGGGTTGGATGTGAATATTGCCTCTATGTATTCGCATTATACGACGCAATCATTGCAAGGGGATACGCGTAACTTTACGCCCGTATTGGTTTTTGATGATGGTGTGAAAACTTATATTAAGTTTAATCAAACAACACTCAATCGCCAGATGCCATTGGTAGAAGTAGATACCGGCGATAAAACCTATGCCAGCTCAGTGAATTATCATGTCAAAGGTCAGTACATTATTATTGAAGGTGTTTATCATAAAATTCGTTTACAGTTAGGAACCAAATTAGCGGATAATTTAGCCTTGATTCAAATTAATCGCAAAGAGAAAGCATGATGGGTGGACGTTGCCGTCAGGCCATTTTAAAAAAGAGCATCTGTTTGGGATTAGCTGCTAGTTTAATTGTGCCTAGTTTTTTTGCGGCGACACCGGCTCAAGATCATGCTGGGAATAATAATGCCCTGGATAAAGAAGCCAGCCAGAGTATTAATCACTTGCCGAGCTATCATCAGGCTAAAGAGATTAACCACTTGCTTGACCGTAACCAAGATCCTAAATATGTTGAGCAGATCCCCGTGGAGATTCGTCAGGAATTGCAAGCTTTGCGCGCCTCACAACAGCAGTTGATGGAGCAGCTCAGTCGTTTAAAAAGTCGCCCAAACCGAGCACAGCAATATCGGCCAATGACCCAAATGGATCAAGAAGCTGCCTCTAGTGCAATCTTTTTTGCCGGTGGCGCGCCGAGGTTACAACAGCAACAAAGCTTTGCTCACCCTAGTCAGCAGTCATCACGAGTGAGTACGGCAAGCCAAAACTCTCAGAAAAATAGTAAGGGTGCGCAATTGTCGCAACCACAAAAGCAAATTAATTTTCTAGATCAAGATGCAAAAGATGACACGCAAAGCAAACATGTCATGAAAGATCTAGAGTCGCCTTATACGATTATGCAAGGGACTTATATTCCGGCGGTATTGCAAACAGCAATTAACTCGGATGTGCCGGGATTGATTCGAGCGCGGGTGACACGCAATGTCTATGATAGTGCGTCCGGTCGTTATTTACTGGTTCCTCAAGGGACTACCTTGGTTGGTATTTATAATTCAGATGTGAAATACGGCGATGAGCGCGCCCAGATTAAATTTACTCGGATGATTCGTCCAGATGGCTCTTCAATTATTCTATCAGCGCCACCGGGGATGAATGATATTGGTGAGTCGGGTATTGCCGGTGATGTCGATAATCATTGGGGAGCGGTTATTGGTGCGGGTATTTTGGGTGTGCTCTTTAATATTCCGGCGATTTTGGCAGAAAATAGTGCGAATGCGAGCAGTGGCCAGGTGTGCTATAGCAGTGATGGTGCGCCGTATGTATGTGGTAACACCACATCTTCGAGCGTTTCAACATCCGCAGCGCAATCGTTAGGTCAGACCTCTTCGCAAATTGGTGGAAAAATCGCTGATCGCAGTTTAAATCTAAAGCCAACGATTCGCTTACCTGTAGGCACCTTATTTAGCGTGTTCACACGTAAAGATATGATGATTCCACCTTATCGTGGCGGGGCCTAGCGTGTTGGGCCGGCGTATCAGTATCGTCCTGATGGTAGGTTATCTTACCTGTTTGAGTGGATTTAATGGTGCATGGGCCAGTTTAAGTGATACGACAGATGATACTTCAACAACGACGACAGCAACACAGACGACGTCAACGGATCAAAGTCAGCAGAAAAACAATCAAGAACAAGCTAAGCTGACGCAGAAGGCAATTAAGGCTCTGACAAAAACTAATTATAAAAAGTGGAGCAGTCAACAAAACTTTAATGGTGGCCTTGATCAAGAAGAAGGCAAGCTATTTGCTGGTGATGATTACGATAGCGTTGGGGATAATGAATGAATTTAAGCCCGGCGATTGTCGATACCCTGCAAAACCAATTTATTGAAAAGCTTAATCATGCGATTCATATTATTGGTACGACGGCGTCACAGTTATTATTTTATTTTATTGTTTTTGAAGTTATTTTTTTGGTTTAAGTTGGGCGATTAAGCAAGATGAGGCGCTTGGTAGTGCGCTGATTAAAGTACTTAAAATCGGTTTTATTGCGGCGATCCTCTATTGGTATACGCCGATTTTAAATTACTTAATGCAATTTGTGTTGTATTTGGGCAATCATGCGGTCAATGATAAAAACGTCTTTAAGTTATTTACTAAGCCGATGTTGATATTTAAATATGGCTATGATGCGAATATTAGCCTGATGAAAGTTGCTATGGAGTATGGCACGATTAATTCAGCGGCCAGTACCTTGTATTTAATTTTAGGTTTTGGTGGCTTGTTGATGTTGTCATTGATTGCTGTGCAGTTAATTTTTGTTAATGTTGGCTTTTATGTGACAGCGGCAATTTCATTATTATTAATTCCTTTAAGCGTATTTAGGCCAGCGGGTAATTTATTAAGTCGAGCAATTGAGCAGCTTATTTCTGCGGCGATTCGTATTTTAGTGCTCATGTTTGTGCTGGGAACTGCAGTCAGCGTTTGGACGACGGTTGGTGAACAAATCTTTTCGCAAGACACTGATTTTACGATTCCATTAGGATTTTTCTTAATAACCTTTGTATTGACAATTTTAGCGTGGCGTTTACCTGAACTTGCTGTCCGTGCGATTGGCAAAGTTGGTAGCAGTTTATTCCATGGTGATACGACGCAGGTGAGCATTGCCAGTCCTCAAGCTGTATCGGCTGGCGTACCTACGGTCACAGCAGCGCCAGGGCAAGCTGCTGCTGCCGTCTCAGGGCCAAATGCGGTAGCGGCAGCGACGGATATGCATCATAGTGGTAATAACGGACCGTCAAGTATGCAGGCCGCGACTGCTGTGACCTCAGGCCAAAGTCAGGGGCCGAATGTTGCTGTTTCAACACAAACGCAAGTGTCTGGTATGGATGCAGGCCAATTTGCGAAAGCAATGAAATCATCACTATCGAATGCAAATACCAATGTCAATGCACGGATGTCGCAAGACTCCTTCAAAGATTTAAAGCAATCATTACAGGATGTAATAGCAAAAAACAATAAATATCATGGGCCGAAATAGCCTTAAGCATTGGTTATATGCTGGCCCGCTATTCGCTTTACTCATTCTGACTATTATTATTGTTAGTTTAAAAAACGCCGGTTATGGTTTGGTGCATCAAGTGACAGAGAGCATGCCAATTGGCTGGTATTGGGCCTCACCATGTAAGCTACCCTTAACGCATGGCGAGCGTGTATTATTTTCTCCACCGCAGCCACTTAAAGACTATTTAGTTCAGCATCATTGGTTAGGCCAGAATATGAGTATGATGAAACAAGTGTATGGTGTACCTGGGGATTTTATTTGTCGGCATGCGAACTGGTTATTTATTAATGGCCAGAAAACTGCCTACATTCAGCAAGAATATGCGCCAGGCCAAGCATTACCGCAGTGGCAAGTTTGTAGAATAATTCCTAAAAATCATTATTTACTCTTGGCTTTGCGTGTGCCAAATTCGTTTGATGGCCGTTATTTTGGCTTAATAGAGCAACAGCAAATTTTTGCAAAGGTGAAACAGTTATGATGAAGGATGCTCATGCGCAACGGCGTTATTATGAGATGTTAAATACCGCATTCGGTGAGGAAATTTGTGCCTTATTGAGTGATGATGGCGTGATTGAAATTATGCTTAACCCCGATGGCTCAGTACATGTTGAGCGCATTGGTGGGGTTAAAGTACGTTTAGAGACACTTATTGACGCGCAGCGTGGGATTAATATTATTAAGTTGGTTGCCTCTTGCAGTAATAATGTTGCAGATCGTGAAAACCCCGAAGTGGCAACGGAGCTGCCAGTTACGCATGCGCGCTTTCAAGGTTGGCTGCCCCCTGTGGTCGATGGGCCGACTTTTGCAATTCGTAAACAAACCCAGCAAAAATTAACCTTAGAAGATTATCAGGATAAGGGGTTATTAACCGCTGGGCAGCGTGAATATTTACTGCAAGCACTTGCAGATCGCAAGAATATTTTAATCGCTGGTGGGACGAGTTCAGGAAAAACGACCTTTGCGAATGCCATCTTACGTGAACTTAATCAAAGCCAGGATCGCATTTTGGTTCTTGAAGACTTGCCTGAGCTACAAACACAGGCAACTGATGTCGTATTTATGCGTACCTCTGAGCAAGTCGACATGCGAATGTTGGTCAAAGGTTCACTGCGCATGCGCCCGGATCGGATTATCATCGGTGAGGTGCGTGACGGTGCGGCGCTAGATTTATTAAAAGCTTGGAATACCGGTCATCCTGGCGGTTTATGCACTTTACATGCGAATAGTGCAGAAGATGCCCCTTATCGTTTGGAAGATTTGCTCCAGGAAGTGGTTCCTGTGGTTCCGCATAATTTAATCGTCAGGACATTGGATGTCATCGTGCATCTTGCACGCGACAGTCAAGGGCTACGGCGAGTGCGCCAAATCGCTCATCTTCGCGACTATCAACACGGGCGTTATATTGTCGAGTTTGTTGATTAGGATGCGTGCTTTGTTATCTTTACTAGCGGTGTTTCAACTTTAACGCCATACAGTGGGTATTGCTAACGGGTTTTGTTATAATCGGCCTTTGCTGCAATTTATTTGTTGAGGATGTTCTCTATGACCATGAGTGTAAAAGCTATTTTAGCAGGGGCGGCTAAAGTCGGTGATCATGTCACTGTCAAAGGCTGGGTGCGAACAAAACGTGATTCTAAGGCTGGCATCTCGTTTATTGCCATTAATGATGGCTCATGTTTTGATTCAGTTCAGGTAATTGCTGCAAACAGCCTAACAAATTATGAGAGTGAAATTGCTAAATTGACGAAAGATTGTGCCGTTATTGCAAACGGTGAGTTGGTTGAGTCGCCCGGGCAAGGTCAATCTTTTGAGGTGCAAGCGACGGATATTCAAGTGATTGGCTGGGTTGAAAACCCGGAGTCTTACCCGGTCTCGCCGAAGCGTCACACAGTAGAATATTTACGTGAAATTGCCCACCTGAGGCCACGGACGAATCTATTTGGTGCAGTCGCTCGGGTGCGTAACTGCATCTCTCAAGCGATTCATAGGTTTTTAAGTCAAGAAGGTTTTTCTTGGGTGCATACACCGCTTATTACTGCGAGTGATTGTGAAGGTGCAGGTGAGATGTTTCGTGTTAGCACCTTGGATATGCTGAATCTGCCGCGTACCGATAAAGGCGGTATTGACTATTCTCAGGATTTTTTTGGTCAAGAATCGTTTTTAACGGTTTCAGGCCAGCTCAATGTAGAAGCTTATTGTTTGGCAATGTCCAAAGTCTATACGTTTGGACCGACATTTCGTGCTGAAAATTCGAATACGAGTCGTCATTTGGCTGAATTTTGGATGATCGAGCCTGAGATCGCTTTTGCTGATTTAACTGACAATGCAGCGTTGGCTGAGCGTATGTTAAAATTTGTCAGCACCGCATTATTAGAGCAGTGTGCTGATGATATGGCTTTTTTTGCGGCGCGAGTCGATAAGCAAGCGCTTACACGTTTAGAGACGATTAGTCAGTCCAACTTTGAAATCATGGACTATACCACAGCCATTGAGCAATTATTAAAAGCGGATAAGCGCTTTGAATTTCCAGTTGCTTGGGGTGTTGACTTAGCTTCTGAGCATGAGCGTTATTTGTGTGAAGAGCTCGTTGGTAAACCGGTGACGGTGATTAATTATCCAAAAGATATTAAGAGCTTTTATATGCGCTTAAATGAAGATGGCAGGACGGTTGCGGCCATGGATGTATTAGCTCCGGGTGTCGGTGAAATTATCGGTGGCAGTCAGCGTGAAGAACGCTTAGATGTCCTCAAAGCACGCATGCAAGAAATTGGTGTCAGCGAACAGCACCTTGATTGGTACCTTGATTTGCGTCGTTATGGTACTGTACCGCATGCAGGGTTTGGCTTAGGGTTGGAGCGTCTGGTTAGCTATGTGACAGGTGTTGCTAATGTGCGTGATGTTATTCCATTTCCGCGAACGCCGGGTAATATTCCATTTTAATTAAATTAAATTTAAATAAATAAATAATTTTATAATTTTAATTTAATAATAAAAGGCTGTGAAAACAGCCTTTTTAATTATGGTTGATAATCAATTGATAGAGATAGTGATGGCTATGACGCGTTTTTTCTTATTCTCTTTATTAATAATCGCTATTTTTACGATGAGTACAAGTAGTAGCTTCAGCATTACTGGCGTTTTCAGACAAGCACCCTATCAGGTGTGTTTTACTCCCGGTGGTCAATGTACCAGCTTAATTGTAAAAGCCATTAATAAAGCGAAAACATCAATTTATGTGCAGGCTTATTCGTTTACCTCATGGCCGATTGCAAATGGATTAATTAAGGCACAACAGCGAGGAGTGAAAGTCGAATTATTATTGGATATAATGCTCCCGAGTTTTCAGACAGAATAGTTTAACGATTTATTCCTGAAAGGTTAAAATGATGCTTAACATTTTAGGAGCTATGATATGAGTCAAAAAAGAAAGAAGCCAAGCGCTGAATTTAAAACTAAAGTTGTCTTAGAGGTCATCGAAGGAGATCAGACGCTCAACCAACGCTGCGAGCCAAGGAGTGCAAAGCACGGGGTGAGTAGGCCGAGGTAGGTGAGGATTTTTAGCAGAGCGGAGTTGCGGAAGACCGTAAGGTCTGTAGCAAGCGTAACGAGTGTCTAAAAATCTTTACGAGCCGTAGCGCCATTTGAGAGCAGGGTATGTAGTGGCCGATTCAAGGCACGTAATGCCCTGTGACGAGGGCAGCCGAGGGTTTATAGTCGTCGCGTTTTGCTCGGCGATTTTGCATCATTGGATGTGCAAAATACCTACCGAGGTAGCGACGCTTACG
>LVCQ01000080.1 GCA_001644975.1 Piscirickettsiaceae bacterium NZ-RLO1 | reverse complement strand
GGTAGCGACGCTTACGGAGTAAAAGCATTTAATCCCTATTGGAATGATTTTGGAGCGACGTTTGTGATTGGTAATGCTTTTCGTTTGGTATTATGTTCTGGGGGCTACTTAAATTATAAAGCAAGAATTGCAGCGCCGACAAATAATTTGGATAAAATTAAAAATGAACTAAAGCAGTTGTTAGGTTTAAAATGTATAGGAAATTTTGAGAATCATCGGGGCTTTGATGGAGCTATGTTAGCAAGTCACTCACCTCTTGATTACCATTTTGAGTTTACATCTTTCCAGTTTGAAAATTTGTCGCAAGACTATAATCATAGTCACCAGGTTGATTTTATTTTAGCAAAGCCATTTTTGGGTTTAATGAGGACATTGGATACGTATTATCAACTGGGTATTTTTCAAACAGATGTCTCTGTAGTAACGTACTAGCGTACTGTAATTTAGAAAATATTTTATTAACAGCGCTGAAAATTTATAGCGGAGAAATTCTATAGATTTTGTCGTAGCCTAAGCTGAGTGGTATGATGTTGGTTTCTGTTTGTAGAGCTTTATCGGATGTTGAGGAAAAAGCAGGTGAATTATCTATCATGAAGACAAAACAGCTTAAGAGTAATTTTGCTTGTAAGTTAAGAGGGTCTAGAGCAAAGTAGTGCTATTTGAAAAATTCAAAGTGAGATAGAGAATTATTCATTTTATATAATTTATACCTTGTTTCATTGAAGTAAAACATATTAAAATAGGATGTTATCATAATGTCAATATTAAATAAAAACTATAGCATAAATGATTATGTAAAACATGCTTGTGACTTTCATTGTCATGGCGTTGGTCGGTTTGATTTTACCGAAATAGCAAGTATTAATCTTGATGAGATTGAATCAATTTTAGCTTCGAGAGGATCTAAATCTGTACTCACACTTTATTTACCTAAAGAAAATTTTTCAGCCTTTTTAAGGCTGATGGATAAATTTGATTCTGGTCGATTGATTAATAAATATCCGCATATTCTAGGTATTGCAATCGAGGGACCACTCTTATCCAGTCACGGAGGAACGCCACATCGAGGCGTTTGGATTCCTAGCAAATCACATTGGTCTGAAATAGCAGAGTGTGGAAAGAAAGGGCTATTATATGTTATTTTGTCTCCTGACTTTGATTTAAATTCTGGGAAACAAAATATTGAATATCCAGATAAAATTATTTGGATAGCTGAAAAATTACTCGAATATGGTGTTATGCCTACACCAGGGCATTTCCGTAAAGATTGTGAAAGACACTCTGCAAAAATGTTGCAGCATGTTTTTAACGTTGTTCATGAAGCAGGATTCCAAACTGTTACTGATCATTTATTTAATGATATGCCACGAAATTTTAAACATGCATGGCGCACTGAAACTGAAAAGCAGTTGCGACAGCATGAGTTATTAGACCTTAATCTTAATGAGTGGAATTTATCAAATATTGAGAAAAAAATGGGACTAATTCCTGCAACAATTATAAGAAGTGCTAAAAAAGGTATTGTTAAAATTGCTCAAAATTTTGATGGTGAGCATGTAGACCTTGCCGTGGTAAAGAAAACGATTGAAATAGTAGGCCATGAAAATATTATAATGATGACAGATTCAATAGAGAGTCGTAGGTTAGCTGGCTATGATTTAACATGCAAAAAAGGCTCAAATCTTCTATATCAAGAAGAGGGAATAGTTGCTGCTGGAGGTTTAGGAGTTAGGCAGCAAATAGAAAATATGATAACTATAGGGCTATCTAAACAGCAGATTATGTCGATAATTCATAAAACACCTTTGGATGTTATTAAGCAGTGCTCTCGAGAAAAGAATAATGAAGAAATTAAAGTTATTAGTTTTTGATTGGGATGGAACTCTAGAAAATTCATTAGAAAATATTTATCTATGTAAGAAAACTATAGCTGGCAAGTATAACGTTACACCTCCTACTAGGGAGGTGGTAAGCCGTGTGCTTGGGATGTCTTTTGATAGTGCTATGTCTATTTGTTTTCCATATGTAAATAAAGAAGGACTAGAGGCTCTGAAAAATGAATTTCAATTATCTATACAATCAGATAGGTTCCAATCAAATTTATACGCAGGTGCTAGAGAAATCATTACCACTTTGAAGAATAAGGGGTTGCTTCTTGTAATTGCGACATCAAAATCAAGAAGCGCTCTTAATTCATCTATGAGAAGAAATGAAATGGATTATCTTTTTGACATGACTTGTTGTGGTGAGGAATTTGAGAGTAAGCCAAAACCAAAAATGCTTACCCATATCATGGCAAAGTTTAATGTTAACCCAGATGAAGTATTGATGATTGGAGATACAGTCACTGATGTTTTGTTTGCAAAAAATGCGGATATTAAAACGATTTGCGTAACATGGGGGGCGCAAACAAAAGATGTGTTAAATAAAGCCAAACCATGTAAAATTGTTGACAGTTTTAAACAATTAGAAGGGATTCTTGAAACATTATGTTAACAAAAAGTTTATTGTTACTGTCTGTGGCAGGTGTTATGAATGGATCATTTGTAACACCAAGTAGATATATAAAAACATTTTCATACAGTGTTTTATGGCTTATTTACAGTTTTATTGGATTAATAGTGACTCCTTGGGTTGCTTTATTCATGACAACAAATATTCACTTAACTGATTATCAAAAATTAACTGGTTCTGTATCTGTCATGCTTATAATAGGAGGCTTAGTTTTTGGTTTTGGGCAGATCGCATTAATTAATGCAATTAGACGTGTTGGTTTAGCATTAAGTTTTGCTGTTAATTTGGGTGTTGGAGTTGCATTAGGTTCATTATTTACTTTTTTTTACAAAGCTCAGGGTGTTCAGTTAATTCATTCAATATTAATAATCAGCGCGGTTTTACTTATAGTTATTGGTTTGATTATGTATTATTTTTCTTTCAATATAGAAAAGAGAAATAATAAAAGTAGCTTTTATATGGGTTGGTTGTGTGCTTTTATAGCAGGTTTAGCAAGTGGATTTCAAAACGTAGTATTTATAATAGCCATATCTAATAGTAGCTATTTTTCAGGCGCTAATTTATTTTGGGTATGGCCACCTTTTCTTAGTGTTTCTGGCCTAATTACTGGGGCATATTTTTTATTTAATGCACTAAATTATAATAAAAAAGATCGTATAAATAAAAACTCATATAATATTCCCTCGTTATTAAAAAATTTATTTTTAATAACTGTTATGGGTGTATTATTTACAGGGTCTTTGGCTCTTTATAGTCTTGGTATGTATGATATAGATCATAAGGGACAGGTAATAGGCTGGCCGATATTTATTGTGTTAATTATTCTATCATCACAACTGTGGGGCTGGATTTATAAAGAAAATATCAATACGTCACGCAAACAAAAAATATTTGGAATATCAAGTATTTTTTTATTCTTATTTTCAATCGTGATTTTGTCACTTTCAGCATGAAATTATGCGTGGAGGAGTTGATTGATCAACTCCTCATTTATGTAATTATAGTTAGTAAGTCTGATTCTTTTAAACTGCTGAGCATATCTACTTTTGATATGAGATTAACCTCTGCTGCTGCTCTTTCTGTTTGTATGTATGGTTTATATATCTTAGAAAGGGAGCCATTTATGGTAATGGGTAACGTTTTTCCGAGTAGTTTATCAGCTAGTTTTATCGTCTTTTCTATTTCTAAGTAACCTTGATTAACGATACTAATGGCTGAAGGATCTTTTTCATAATAGCAACGCAGCAAAATATCGACAAATGATGAAAAGATATCAGGGCTCCGTGCTCCATTAAAACAAACCTCCACTACATTGCTTAGTTTGCCGTTAAAATGGCTTAAAACACGACTAGATAGCTTAGAAGCAGGTATATATCCATCATGAGCCTGAATTGTATGTCTGATAGTTTCTAAGCCTAACCAATTTTCACCACCAAAATCATATATAGGAAATTTCCATCCGCCAATTTTTTTTATACCACCTTTGTAAAAGAATGATAGCGAAATACCTTTGTCGACGATAAGGGAGATGCCTGGATCTTTGTGGTGAAAGTTAGCTAGATACATGAAGTGCCAGTCTGAGAGCATTAATACATGTTTGAAATGGCGCTGCATAAATGTTGTGAATTTATGTCTGATTGTCTCGAACTCATATGATTGAGCAACGATAACTAGGTTGGATTGTTTAAATACGCTCGTTTTTTTCTCTAGGTGTGGTAAAGCGGCAATAATGGCCTCATCAATTAATTGATGGAGAGTGCTAGTTGGCTCTGCTAAGTCAATGCCGGTGTTTATTTGAGACTGGCCGATAATCTCATTTTTTGCATCTTTAACACAAGTAATTCTTTTTTTTTCAATTGATAAAATTCCAATGGATAAGGAATTATTCTGGTTTACTTTCTCTTTTGTTTTTTTTCTGGAGATGTAAGCCCAGCTAATATATCGACTAAATCAACATCTAGGCCAGAGGCAATAGACATTGCCATCACTATGCTAATGCCCGTATTTCCGTTTATTATCTTGCTCACCATGCCCGGGGAGATATTACATTTTCTGGATAACTCATTACTTGTGATTTTTTTATTACCCATAATTGATTTTATATTTTTTGCGATGAGGTCGGATGTTTCCTGCTTTTCTATCATAAACGTCATTAACCAACTTTATTTTATTCTCTGATGCGAAATTTTACTAAATTACTTTCAATAGATCCATAAACATTAATTTTTAGTAGGTATCTAGCTTGACAGTTTATACTATTCATTTACTATAGTGAATTCATATATAAATATTCTTGAATAATTAATAGGGATGTTAAGGATCAATGAAGCCTAATTTTAAAAAGCAGTGTTTATTAGTTGTGTTTGCCTGTTTGCTGGAGATGTAACGTGCCATATGATCATAAACTACCTATACGAGCTTACAGCACCGTATGCAGAAGCTGTATTCAGACAATAATAAGTTGGATGATCAAGTCGTAATTTTTGCAACTTAATACATACGGAGGAGTGATGGAATATATTACAAGAGTGTTTGATCGCTTTAAAATTTCTGTGCCCTACTTTGGAGCGCATGCTTTAAAGGATATAAAAACAGATGAAGGTAATTAATGGACAGTATTAAGAATAATGATAAAACTTTAATTTCTGCTTACAATGAAGCGGTGCGTTTTATTGCGAACCCTTCTAAATACAAGGTGTTAGATCCTCGTACATTATTTGCACTCGAGCATACCTGGGGCAATAAAAGAAGTTTCAATCAAGCGAATATTAGCTCTTTTACGTTGTTTAGTCATTTTTATTTAGTAGCACAAGGATTGGATACACTCACCTAATTATAGATAAATAATAGGTAAATATTTAAAATTTAGCATCAGTCTTAGCCCTTAATTCTTCCAGTAATACCTGTATTTTCACTTCGGCTATGTATAGCAGTTGAGTTGAGTTAGGTTGGACTGAGCTCTAGGTGATATTTATAGTTTTAATTATGCAGTAAAGTTACCGATCAGTTTGTATGTCTTTGTCGTTAATTATTCAATTCCCATGTGTTTTAATTTTTAATCGTCTGATGTGGTTGACCTGACCCAGCTAATATGAGGCAGAGTATTAGTAAGTTTGGATACTTTCAAATGTTGAGGCAGTTGACTGGCCCAAATGGCTGGGCTAGTGCTAGTCGTCTTCGGCAGGGCAGATTTTTAGTCGATTGGTTTCAGCAAATTCGAGAATATAGCGATAGAGTTCAGGATTGCTTTCTTTCAGAGATTCGTCGAGAATAATGCATTTGTTGCCATCTTTGACGGCAGGCTGTAGCATCGGTGAGTAGATAATGCGCTTGTCACGGAAGGTGGAAAGCGCGCCACTCATACGTTCTGCCCAGTCGCTAGGGCGAAACGTTTTGCCCTCATGGGTGACGCCTTCGATGACGATGCGGGTATTTTTTGATGTATCTTCTGTCATTTTAGCGTGTGTATTCCGATTTATTTTTTAATTTAAGACATACCTTGGATGCACTATAGAGTATAACATAGTCAGCGATTGAATTATGATAGAGTAGTCCTAAAATTAAAAAATGTGAAGTGGCTTTGAAAATTAAGCATAAATTTTAAGAATTGTGAGTGAGTTGAGAGTGCAGATGAATAAAAAAGAGCAAGATGAGCAAATTCCACCACGTGGTATTTATTTACTACCCAATCTTTTTACGACGGGGAGCTTGTTCGCAGGGTTTTATGCAATTGTTGCGGCGATGAAAGGCCTTTTTGATACGGCTGCGATTGCCATCTTTGTTGCGATGGTGTTGGATGCACTTGATGGTCGTGTTGCTCGTCTGACCAATACACAAAGTGAGTTTGGTGCAGAGTATGACAGCCTATCTGATATGGTTTCATTTGGTGTGGCTCCTGCACTGGTTGTCTATAGTTATGCGACCATGCATTTAGGTAAGTTAGGTTGGCTGGCGGCATTTTTATATACCGCTGGGGTTGGATTGCGTTTAGCGCGCTTTAACTCGCAGTTAGGTTCTATGGATAAACGCTATTTTATTGGCTTGCCTTGTCCTTCTGCGGCGGCAATGATTGCAGGGACGATCTGGATTGCCCATATGTACGGACTAACCGGGCTGTATACGGATATTGCCTTTGCTTTGATGAGCGTGGCACTTGGGATATTAATGGTCAGCAATGTCCGCTATTTAAGTTTTAAAGATGTTGATTTTAAAAAGCATGTGGGCTTTGGTGTCGTCATTGTGATTGTCTTAGCTTATGTGGCGATTTCTATCAGCCCTGCGCAGGTGTTGCTCGGTATTTTTGTCGTCTATGTCTTGTCTGGGCCACTGATGGGCCTATGGCATTTGCGTAAAGGCGGTGGTAAAAAAGCGAATCAAGTGAAATAACAGTCGTGAATTATCATCCTTATTTACAGCTCATGGGTATTTCTCAATGGCAGTCACGCATGCTGCTGCCTGGGGCAAAAGCGCCACGTGCTGTGCCAGTTACTCCGGTGTTAGCGGATAGGGTGAGTGAGGAAGCTAAACAGGCAGTAGATCAATGCTCTGACGTTATTGATCGGCTGGTATTGCTGGTGCCACAGCGCAGTTGGCAAAAGCCAGCAGTGCGCTTATTTCTTGAGCAGCTGATCAGTGCTGTGCCTTATATTCGTTATGAAATTGAAGGTAGCCCTTATTTATCCCCACTTGAACCTCAATCTCAATCTAGATCATATTGGGGCTTAGGGGTATTACAGACGGATGTGATAGAAAATTTGCCGGAAGCTGAGCGCTTTATTGCTTCGGGGGCATTAAAAAAACAATTGTGGCGAAAGTTGTGGCAATGGAAAAAAACCAAGCAGGGCTAAGTCTGCGCAAGGTGTCTACGGAAGATATTACAACCCTCTTTGCTATAGAGCAGCGTGCCTATGAAGAGGGTTGGTCCAGTGATATAATGCATCTCCTATTGAGAACAGAGCATTATTATGGTCGCGTACTTGAAAGTAAAATTGATGGCTCTGTGTGTGGTTATTGCTTTTTCTCGCTGATTGCCGATGAGTGTCATCTATTAAATTTGTGCATTATGCCAGAGCTGCAAGGCCAAGGTTTTGGATATTACTTGTTGGATGCAATAGGTAAAGAAGTGATGGAGCAAGGGGCGAAAGCTATCTTCCTTGAGGTGCGTGAATCTAATCTTGCGGCGCTGAAGTTGTATAACGGCCACGGTTTTCAGGAGTTAAGTCGGCGCAAGGGGTATTATCCAAAAGGTGATGCTAGAGAAGACGCTTTGATTTTAGTTAAGAATTTAGAAGGTAATTGATCAATAATGATGTATCAAGAACAGATCAATAAGCGCAGAACCTTTGCGATTATTTCCCACCCGGATGCGGGTAAAACAACCCTCACTGAAAAATTATTATTGTTTGGCGGTGCCATTCAAATGGCCGGGACGGTGAAGGGGCGTAAGGCCAGCCGGCATGCAACATCAGATTGGATGGAGTTAGAAAAGCAGCGGGGCATTTCGGTGACAACCTCGGTGATGCAGTTTCCGTATTGTGAGCGCATTATTAACTTATTGGATACGCCTGGACATGAGGATTTCTCTGAGGATACCTACCGGACACTGACTGCGGTTGATTCGGCGTTGATGGTGGTGGATGCGGCGAAGGGGGTGGAAGCACGGACATTAAAGCTCTGGGAAGTGTGTCAATTACGCAAAACAGCAGCGATGACCTTTGTCAATAAGCTTGATCGTGAAGCACGAGATCCTATTGAAGTCTTGGATGATATTGAGACGAGTTTGGGTATTTTTTGTGCACCGATTACTTGGCCAATTGGTATGGGTAAGAATTTTAAAGGAATTTATCATCTGTATGAAGATAAGGTTTATTTGTATAGCGCTGGGAAAAATCAGCAAGTGCAAGATGCTGAGGTTATTATCGGCCTAGATAATCCGGTATTGGATGATAAGCTGGGCATGATGGCCGATGAGTTACGTGATGAGTTGGAGCTGGTACGCGGTGCGAGCCATGAGTTTGATAATGCGGCGTATTTGGCTGGCGAGTTAACGCCAGTATTTTTCGGCTCGGCAATTAATAATTTTGGTATTCGTGAACTGCTTAATTATTTTGCTGAATATGCGCCAGCACCACAAGTGCGCAAGACCCATGAGCGTACGGTGGCGCCGACAGAAGATAAACTATCAGGTTTTGTTTTTAAGATTCAGGCCAATATGGACCCGGCGCATCGTGACCGCATTGCTTTTATGAGGGTGTGCGCGGGTAAATATACGAAAGGTATGAAGCTAAAGCATGTCCGTACTGGAAAAACAGTGCAAATCGCTAATGCGATGACCTTTATGGCTGGAGATAGGAGTCAGGCTGAAGAGGCTTATCCGGGGGATATTTTAGGTTTACATAATCATGGTACGATTCAAATTGGTGATGCGTTTACCCAGGGTGAAGACTTAAAATTTGTCGGCATTCCAAACTTTGCGCCGGAGTTATTTAGACTCGTACGTTTGCGTGATCCATTAAAATCAAAAGCGCTGCAAAAGGGCTTGATTCAGCTCTCTGAAGAAGGGGCGACGCAGGTGTTTCGGCCATTAAATAGCAATGACTTGATTTTAGGGGCGGTGGGCGTTTTGCAATTTGATGTCGTCGCTCATCGCTTAAAATCTGAGTATAACGTTGAGTGTGTCTATGACAATATCTCGATTGCAACGGCACATTGGGTGCATTGCGATGATGAGAAAATGCTGGATCAATTTAAAAAGCGTCATTTTGATCAGTTGGCGATTGATGGTTCAGATGCCTTGACTTATCTTGCGCCGACCATGGTGAATTTGAATTTAGCGAAAGAGCGTTGGCCGGATATTGAGTTTTTCTCAACGCGTGAGATTTAAAACATGATCTTTGATACGCACTGTCATTTGGATTTTGATGTTTTTGATCAAGATCTGCCGGCCGTGCTGGCGCGTGCAGCGACTGTAGGGGTGACGCACTTTATGCTGCCGGGGGTGAGCTGTCAGAATTGGCAAAAGGTGCGTCAATTATCGGTACAATATCCAGGGTTTTATTATGCTTTGGGGCTGCATCCTTATTTTTTAAACCAGCATCAAGAAGATGATTTAGTACAATTAGAGCAAGAACTAAAAACAGATGCGAACATCACGGCGGTGGGTGAAATTGGTCTAGATGGTCATTTAAAACACTTAGATGAAAAGCTACAATATCATTTTTTTAATCAGCAATTAGTGCTTGCTAAACAATACAATAAGCCGGTGATTTTGCATGTGCGTCATCGACATGACAAGGTAATTCAGGCGCTTCATGCTGTAAATTTTAGTTGCGGCGGTGTGATTCATGCGTTTAGTGGTAGTGTAGAAGTGGCTAAACGTTATGTGCAATTGGGCTTTAAGCTGGGCTTAGGCAGTGTGTTAACCTATACAAATTCACGTAAATTAAGAGCTGTGGTGAAGAGTTTGCCTTTGGCAAGTTTTGTATTAGAAACCGACTCACCGGATATGCCGATGCGAGGCCAATTTGATCAACGTAACGAGCCGTGTTTTATTGTGCAAGTATTGGCAGCCTTAGGTTGTGAGCGTCGGGAAAGTCGTGACACAATCATCCAAAATTTATGGCAAAATTCCTTATTACTCTTTAAGATCTGAGAGATTGACGATTAACGTTTAGATTGAGCATTGTGCGCGGAGGGTTGGTTAGCATGGGTTCGGTATTATTATGGATTGTAATTTTAGGGGGCATTATCTTTTTGCTCAATAAATTTTTTATGAATAAGCAAGATAAATATTCGAATACGCACAGGCCATCCCAGCAGCCGCGGGAAGATAGTCCGGCGGCTGGCAATGTCTATGATCACCAAACGGATCATCAGCCGGAAGAACGTGTGATTCATCCTACGGTGAGTCAGGGTGATTTAGAAAATGCTGCAAAAGAACTCTTTGTGACTTTGCAAGATGCTTGGAATAATGAAAAACTCGCGGTTTTGCAAAAACGTACTTCAGCCGATGTCTTTACCAAAGTACAAAGCGCTGAGCGCCACCAATTGATTAGCATTGTTGCTTTAACAGCGCAGGTGAAAGAGCTTAAGCAAAGCCCTGAGGGGCATGTAAAAGCGAAAGTGACTTATAGTGGGCAATTACGTCAAGGCAATGGGCAGCCTTATGATTTTAGAGAAATTTGGCATGTAAGTCGTGAGGCGGCGGCGGATGCTGTATTGAAAGTTGAAGGTATTGGTGAATGATCGGTTTATTTGAGCGCACGCATATTTTAATTGGTGATGAAGGCATAGAGCACTTAAAAAATGCGCGTGTTGTCATTGCAGGGATGGGGGGGGTTGGCTCTTTTGTTGCTGAAGGTCTTGCGCGTGCTGGTATCGGTTTTATTAAACTGGTTGATCATGATGTGGTTTCAGTCTCGAATTTAAACCGCCAGCTCGTCGCATTGGAATCAACAGTGGGCAAAAATAAAGCGGTGGTGATGGCTGAGCGTATACGCGATATTAATCCATACTGTGAGGTTGAGGTGTGTGCTGAGTTCTTGCGTGCGGATGATATGGCTGATTTTTTTAGTGAGCCGTTTGATTTTGTTGTTGATGCTATCGATAGTTTATCCTGTAAAGTCGCGTATGTACGCACAGCCCATGAAAAAGGTTATCCGGTGGTCTCAAGCATGGGGGCGGGTAATAAAGTTGATCCGACGCAGATTAAAGTGGCGGACATCCTTGATACTTCCGTCTGTAAGTTGGCGCGCTTTATGCGTGTGCGCTTGCGTCGCCAGGGGGTGAAGAAAGGAATTTTAGCTGTGTATTCAACAGAGCCCTCTTCGCCACCATTACCGCCAGAGCCGGTGTCCGGTCTGGGTCGTGACCGGGCAGTTAATGGTACGATTAGTTATATGCCGGCTTTATTTGGCTTGACCTTATCTGGCTTGGTGATAAAAAAACTCATAGAACCTTATGTGAAAAAATAATCACTATTTTTATCACAAGCGCACCAAATAAGATGACTTTCAGTGCGCTTTTTAATATGTGCTACATTTTTTACTCGTTGATTAGTAGGCACTTTCCCCCTGACTTGATTGCTCATCACTTTCTTCTTCTGCAGAGAGCAAATTTTGTCTATCACCTGCATTATTAGTGTGATGTGTAGAGTACAGGGTGGCGACCGCCTGTGTGGCTTCTGCTTTGCTCGTGCGATATCTAGAGCGCAGGGTCGAAGCTGCTGGGCTTGAGCTCTCACTTTTAGGTGTTAGACTCGCACCTTCAAGGCTATTACCGTGAGATCGCATGTAGTGTTTAAAGTATTGAAAGGTTTGATGATCAGGGCTGGTCTTTGATCGTTTGAGCCAAGAGCCCTGCTTAAGAGCACACGCCCATTCTTGATCGCTGATTTCTAATAACCGCCTGGCTTTTTCAAGATATGGTTTGGCCTCCAGATAGGTTTTAGAATCAGAAAGAGATAGAGCATTGGTATGATGATTTAACGCAGAGGCTGCATTTTTAACAATAATATGCAAGGGCTCACTTTCTAGCTTTGATTTAAAAAAATGTGCCAAGGCGTATTTTTCTTGGTTATAGCTAAATCCTAAATGTATGG
>LVCQ01000079.1 GCA_001644975.1 Piscirickettsiaceae bacterium NZ-RLO1 | reverse complement strand
GTTTAATTATTTAGTGACTAACTTAGGTATTTATCTATATCTGCGTATACTTTTTTAGTTTCATTGCCTCTATAAGAGAATAAAAAAAAGTTGTCATTGTTTTAAAGCGCCAAGATTTTTTAGACTCTGCTTGAGATTTAGATTTAATAAAGGCAAGATCGACATTATCCATTAATTTAAAGTTACCTTTTTCGTCAGTAATTTTCTTCCAAATTTTACTAATACCTTTAGGGACTATTTTCTCTTTTCCTTGGAACATAATTTTACTGCCTCCTTTATATCCATGAGCTTTTAATTTATTTTTTTGGATCTTATCAGAGATACTATAATAAACATTTTTCAGCTTTTTTAATTTTATATAGTCTTTTTCGAATTGTTCAGGGTAATCTATAAAGCGCTTAAAATCTTTTAGCTGATCAAGCTTCAACGTTTTATATTTTCTGTAAATTTCATCAAATTTTTTAGGTTGATTGATGATTTTTTGTATATATTCTTTTTTTGCCATGCCAAATCGATCTAGGTTATCGTAGTTTTGGTTGAATAGATCAAAATTATTAAGTAAATTTTGAATATTGTTTTCTTGATTGAGATTAAGACATTTTAGAAGCTGGTAGTTCTGAGTAAATTCTTGAGGGTGATCAAGTATTGTTTGAAAGTATTTTTTTTGATGAAGCCCTAGGTTAATAAGTAGCTGATAATTTTTCTCAAATCGTTTGGGGTGGTCAAGCATTATTTGAACATACTTTTTTTGATGCAGTCCTAGATTTTTTAGCTGTTGATAGTTTTTTTCAAACTTTTCAGGATGATCAAGAATTAATTTAATATATTGACTTTGATTTAGACCAAGTTTTTCTAGTAATTGGTAGTTTTTTTCAAATTTTTTAGGGTTATTAATAACTGCATTAATGTATTTTTCTTGATTAACCTGCAGATCGTTAAGGATTAAAAGTTGTTTATTATTTTCTTTGAATTTACAAATTAAATTTGGATTGTTAATTATTTTTTTGATATATATTGTTTTGTTGAGTCCTAAGTTTTCTAATAAAGTATATTTTTTGCTAAATTGTATAGGATTATCTATGACTTTTTGAATGTATTGGTCTTGGTTGAGACCTAGCTGATTCAGTATTAAAAATAATTTTTGATTTTTATGAAATTCATAAATATATCTAGGGTTTTTAATGGATTTTTTAATATAATTTTGTTGATTAAGGTTTAATTTATTAAGAAGTATAAGTGATTTTTTATTTTTTTCAAAAATATTAATAATGTTAGGGTTGTTAATAATTTCATTGACATATGCTTGCTGATGAAGTCCGATATTCTTTAATTTTTGATAATTTTTAGAAAATTGCTGTGGGTCATTAAGGACTTCTTGAATATGATTTTCTTGGTTAAGCTGTAATTGATTAAGGACTAAAAGTATTTCTTTATTGTTTTTAATCCGGTCAATGATGTTTGGGTTGTTGAGAATTTTCTGCACATATGGTTGCTGATGTAATTTTAGAGTTTTTAATGATTGATAGTTTTGATTGAATTGTTGTGGGTTATTAAGAATTGCTTGAATATTTTTTTTTGTATTAAGACCAAGTTTTTCTAAAAGTTGATAGTTTTCATCAAATTGTTCAGGGTTTTGAAGTGCTGCTTTTATATTTTGTGAATTACAAAGGCCATACTTTTCTAAAATTAAAAAGACAACAACGTCCATTGCTTTATCATCGTTCACATCGCCTTTTGTTGTATCCAAAAAACGTTTAAATTCAGGACTAAACTGTTTATCAAAGCCACTATGAAAAATAGTTTTATTGCATGTAGACCTTGGAATAAATTGACCATTTAATCTTGGGTGAATATTTTTTTTATATGGATATCTTGAACCAGAAGGTGTCCATAACAATCTTTTTAAAGCAAAGATGTCTAGTTTTTCTTTTGAAATATTGATAAATTCTTTAGGCAGTGCCTGAGGGGAGCCTGTGGCTTTCGATAAAACTCCACTTAGTTGTTGTGCATTATCATAATCAATGAGATGAACGTTTTTGTTATCATCAATGCAGATGTTTTCAATTTTTATATCTAAATGAGCATATTTATTATTTTTTTTGAATATACTGCTGTATGTAAATAGTGAGTTACTCTTGCAGCTTTAATAGCGAGATCAAAATCCCCGGGATGTTCTTTTATATATTTGTCGCCGGGAGTGCCGAGAAATTGATAAACTTGATAATATTTACTGCCATCACTAAAAATCTTTCTAGCTTTATTTAAGTCATAAGCGACATCATTATTTCGGCTTTCTGGAGACAGTTCTTTAAACTCTTTAATTGCAAGCTTTACCTCATCTTCTGTTTCAGCAAAGGTAACTTCTCCAAAGGCACCTTTTCCTAAGAGTTGGCCATTTGACTTTACAAAAAAATCGTTATTTCCTTGGCCTTTCAAATAGCGGTGTGTTAGATAAACCCTATCGCCGGTCATATCGTCTATGAGATTTATTCTTCTACTATGTGAAGGATGTAACTCTGTTCCTGTAGGCCTGTTTTTTAAATACTTTTTAATTACCCTCCATTCAGCAGCTCTTTGTTCTTCTGCGGTTCTATTCGCTTGTTTTTCCCAAACAATTTTTGGCATAACTGAGATCCTAATCTGAGTGTGCAGGAATAAAGTCAATATCATTGCAGAAAGGGTAATTTACGCTACATAAACTAAAGCCCTGCTTTTCAGCAAGAAGAGCTAAAAATTAATCTGTTCTATATAAAGCTGGAGGTGGTAATAGTTTAATTTTTTTTAAAAAATTATCGGCTGATTTGGCAAGTTATTAAGATGTTTGCTGTTGGTTTTTTAGTAATATACTGGATTTTAGCCATCGTTGATTAGGGTAATAGGCGATTAGTAATGTCTTATTTTTAATTGTATTGATGATTGGTTTTAGCATTTTCGCTGGGATCGCAGGGCAACCCCAGCTACGGCCTAAGTAACCATGTTGTTTAATAAAGCGAGCAGTTGCATATGACGCACTATGAATCACAATATGTCGCTTTAATGCATGGCTATTAAAATCTGGGTCTAAGCCTTGTAGATGTAAAGAAAGACCATGCTTACCCATATAGGGTGATTGGGTAAGATAAAAGCCAATGCTAGTTTTATGGCTGTTATTTTGATTAGAAAAATATTTTGCTAGAATCAATCCAGTACTTTTGCCGTGTGCAACGTAAGTATGGAAAAGGATCTTGCTTGTTGACAGATTAATAACCCAGAGTCTTTTTTTTATAGAAGGCAGGCTATAATCGATGAGGCTAATTATAGATGATTTAGTTAATTGATTTTTAAGTGCATAAATATAGGTAATGAAGCTTACTTTGAGTGCTTGTGGTGATAATGTTGGTGCTTGAGCGAGTATTGCTTTTTTAGTTTTATTCTCATTGAATTGTAATGTTCGTGTTGACGCTGAATTTTTGCTGAATATGATGGGCGTAAGTATACATAAGTGCGTTAGAAAATAAGTGGCTTTATACTTCATAATTAGGAGCTATATGAAAAATCTGTAATAAGTTAATGCAAGTTAAACGATTGATTTATTGTGAATGGTGTTTTGTTTATATAAAAGTGCTATTCATAGTATTATGAATGAATGTAAATTAAAAATAAACTTGTTTTTTTCATGAAAAACATATTGATTTGATATTTATAGTATTTTAATTTTTATTTTGATTCTAGGTATTGGAAAAGCAGGGAAATCATCTGTTGTTGTTCGTGATAATGTCCATGACGTGCTTCGACGTTGATATAGGAGATTTTATTAAGTGCACAATAATAAGAAAGTGAGCCATCATTAACTCCTGTTGTTTTGTGCAAGATAACATTAAATTTATTTTTTTTTATATAATTAAACAATAATGGTTCGGTTGTGATAAAAAAATCATCAGGGCAATGCACTTGATTATGGTAAAGCTCCTCGGTATTTTCTGCTTCGTCGCCACCGGGATAGTATGATAAAATATTGTAATTTTCCTTATTTCCTGTTTTATCTTCGTTATTATGTAAAGCAATTAGTAGAGGGAAATTATGAATATTAATTTGATGAATGATTAGTTGAGCGAACTGTTTGGTAAGAAAGAAATGCTTTTTAGAAAAACATTGATATTTTTTTAAGGTGTTTTCGATGCCAGTATCAGTAAAAATGCGGTTAGGGTCAAATTTGCATGGATAATTATCAATTAATAGTGAAACCAGTCTGTTTTTTTTGTGAGATAGCTCAAGAAGGCGGCCATAATCATGCTGCTGGATACAGGTCAGTGCGGCTTGCACTGACGTTTTTTCGTTATCATGTAAATTAATAAATAAAGGCTGTTGTGCTGGCTTTAATTGTATCTGGATAGCGGCTTTGTTAGTAGGGTTTGGAATATAGTAATAGCATAGGTTAATATTAACAGTTGGAATATTAAAAGAAATAAAGTCGACAGAATAAGGCCATTGATTGTACACTGCATTATCTCGATGTGGTATTGACGCGCTTTCTTTAATTTAAGTTTAGTTTATGAACTTGTGCTATCGATTGTGCTTTGGTTGTTGTTTTCTCTATGAGTGTTAAGATTGATATAGCATACAGTATTATTGATTGAGGGGAAGTTTGTGAAGTTTATTGTTTCTTTTTTATCAAGTTTACTATTTTCTGTAGGTGCTATGGCAGCACCGACATTTATTACCATTGGCTCAGGTTCGACAACAGGTGTGTATTATCCAGTTGCTGTTGGCGTTGCAAAAATAATTAATAAAGATGTAAACGGTGTTCGTGCCAATGCACGCTCAACCGGAGGAAGTGTCTATAATGCGCTTTCACTGCAGCGTGGTAATTTGAAGATGGCTATTATGCAAAGTGATATCGCTTATTATGCCTATCATGGTCAGGTGGTTAAAGCCTTCTTAGATCAGCCGATTAAATCATTAAGAGGAGTGGCTGCACTTTATCCTGAAGTTGTTCAGATTGTCGCGAATCCGGCGGTTCACTCTATTACTGATCTTAAAGATAAGCGCGTTTATATCGGTGATATTGGTAGTGGTGTAGAACAAAACGCTAAGCAAATTTTAGCGCTTTATGGGTTATCTGAAAAAGATATTACACCGATTCGTGGTTCTGCGAGCTTAGGAGCCCAGCTGCTGCAAGATGGCCGTATTGATGCGATGTTTTACACCGCAGGCGTTGGTAGTGCCGCTATTCAGCAAATTACTGAGACAACTAAAGTTCGTTTTTTGCCGGTTTTGCCTGCGCAAGCAACAGCGCTTATTAAACAGTATCCGTTTTATACTGTGCAGCAAATCCCCGCCGGTAGTTATAAAGGCCAAACGGCGGCTATTCCAGCGGTCGCTGTGGAAGCCCTGTTGGTCGCATCCAGTGACTTGCCGAATAAGGTAGTTGAGGAAATTATTGCCCAAGGCTTATTCAAGCAAGGCAAAATCGATCAATTTGTAAAGTTACATGCTAATTTAAAAGCATACTTTAAGCTTGATCAAGCTGTTGAAGGTATTGGTATTCCATTGCATCCTGGAGCAATTGCAGCATATAAAACGCTTGGTGTTCCGGGGCTAAACTAAGGTATAAAAATAAAATAACAGCTAATTTCATAGCTTAGGAGTAGCGTTAGTCATGTCAACATCACAGGATGTGAACGACATCGCGGCACTTGAGACTGGCTCACGTCATTTAACTGCATGGCAAAAATACTTGGCTTTACTGATTGCGGTTGCTTGGAGTGTGTTTCAGGTCTATGCAGCGATGTCTGCTCACTTCGATAGCCTGCAATTAGGTGCAATTCACTTAAGCTTTGCTTTTGCTTTGACTTTTCTTGTTCACCCGTTTAAGGGCTCTAAGGCTTCTGCTTCAGTCCCTTGGTATGATTGGTTATTTTTAATCACAGCTTTGGCTGGCTGTGTTTATATCGCTTATGAGTATATTGCCATTATTACCATTCGTGGCGGTGTTCCTAATGATCTAGATGTCATTATGGGAACAGTGACCCTAATAATGCTTGCCATTGCAGTGATTCGTGTTGCAGGCCCGGCCTTGACCTTGATTGCGAGTATTATGGTTCTATATGCTTTGCTTGGTCCTGGTGGTTTGATTCCTATTCAGCTTCCTGATGTTTTATATTTACATAACGGTTATTCTTGGACCCAAGTTGTCCAACAGCTGTATTTAACAACAGAAGGCATTTGGGGGACGCCTTTGCGGGTGTCTGCAACCTTTGTATTTTTATTTGTATTATTTGGTGCACTGTTAGAGCGTGCCGGTGCCGGTGAGTACTTTATCCAATTAAGCTATAGTGTGCTTGGAGGGTACCGTGGAGGGCCTGCTAAAGCTGCTGTTGTTGGTAGTATGATGACAGGGGTAATTTCAGGTTCATCAATTTCGAATGTGGTGACCACTGGGACATTTACCATTCCATTAATGAAAAAAGTGGGTTATAGCAAAGAGAAAGCCGCAGCAATAGAAGTCGCCTCGTCTGTTAATGGTCAGTTGACGCCACCGGTGATGGGGGCGGCGGCTTTCATTATGGCGGACTTTTTAGGTGTGCCTTATTCTCATTTAATTTTGTATGCTTTGTTGCCAGCGTTATTAAGTTATGCAGGCCTGCTTTACGTCGTTCATCTTGAGGCTTTAAAGCTTGGATTAAAGCCGACACCTCGGCATGAGTTACCCCCATTTTGGTCAACTTTTATTAGTGGGGTGCATTATTTTATCCCCATTATTTATTTACTATATGCATTAATTATTCAGCGAAAAACACCTGAGTATAGTGCGTTAAATGCAATTTTTATTTTAATGGCATTAATGATTGTGCAGGATGTATGGCGAGCCTGTCGACATAAGCGTACACTGTTTGCTGGCCTGTATTCCGGTCTTAAAACGGCTTTTTGGCATCTGATTAAAGGTTTTGAGATGGGCGCGCGTAATATGACTCCGATTGCCATTGCGACGGCAGTTGCAGGAATTGTCGTTGGGATTGTCACGATGACAGGACTGGGCTTTGGTTTAACTGATATTGTTGCTGCGTTATCAGGTGGTAATTTTTATATTGTTCTTGTGTTAGCTGCTATTGCCTCATTAGTTTTGGGTTTAGGTTTGCCAACGACTGCAAACTATATTGTGATGGCCGCGCTGGTTGCACCAGTGATTCAGCAATTGGCTGAACAGGCGGGTATGCATGTGCCTTTGGTGGCGATTCATTTATTTGTCTTTTATTTTGGTATTTTGGCTGATGATACACCGCCGGTGGGGTTAGCTGCGTATGCGGGAGCGGCGATTGCTAAGGCGAATCCGATTAACGTGGGAGTGAAGAGCTTTGGTTATGATTTACGTACAGTGATTTTGCCTTTTATTTTTATTCTCAATCCACAGCTATTGATGATCGGCGTTAATAGTGCTTGGGATGTTATTCATATTGTGATCTCCGCCTTAATTGGCATGTTGTGCTTTGTTGCCGCATTGCAGGGGTATTTTTTAAAGGATACGGCCTGGTATGAGCGTGTGTTATTGCTGGCTGCTGCTTTTTGTACTTTAGTTCCTGGAGCGCATAGTGATGGTATTGGTTTGGTGATCCTAATAACCTTCATTTTTATACATATTAAGCGCCATCGGCTCTATTGGTTTAAATAATAAAAAAGCCTGTGCTATTTTTTCACAGGCTGTATTATTTTAGTCTTCGATATTAATATAAACTGAGCTTGGTTTATCTTAGCTTTCGTCGCTCTTATTGCTTGATGTTAAGCTTTTTAAACTATCAACTGTTGATTTTGCTGCTTGCTTAGCATCATCTGCCATGTCGCTAGCTTTTTGTTTTACTGTCTCGGCCATAGTGCTTTGAGTGGTGTTTTCTGCCTCGGTGTTTGGAGTTGTTGTTTGTGCTGTCGTTTGAGCTTCTTGAGTGTGCTCAGCCGCTTGCTTATCGTCTTGTTGGCAGGCAGTTAAAGCAGCAGCTGTAGCGATGATGAAGGCAGCTGTGAGTGCTAATTTTTTCATAACTTTAATCTCCAGGTTGAATTATAAATTTAGTAATAACAGATTTGTTTTAACAAATTATGAATAAGTTAAAATAGATATATTTAATTACTATATTATTACAGTTTTGTAAAGTGCGATATGATTTTTATTGGTAAGTAGGGAATTAAGTCTAATGAGCTTGGCTGCTTATTTTAAGTAAGATGACTCAGTTTGTGAATCAAGGTATGATACAGGCACGTTTTATACAATAGATAAAGGTTAAGAAGATAAAATGCTTGTAGAGCCAAAAGTACGAGGATTTATTTGTACAACTGCGCACCCAGAGGGTTGTGCGGCGCAAGTACAGCGCCAGATTGACTATGTAAAACAACAGGTCACACCCTCAGTGGCGGGGCCTAAAAAAGTGTTGGTTATCGGCGCTTCAACAGGTTATGGTCTAGCAAGCCGTATTACCGCAAGCTTTGGTGAGGGTGCTCAGACAATCGGAGTGTTTTTTGAAAAAGCAGCAGCAGGTAAGCGCACGGCCTCCCCTGGCTGGTATAACAGTGCCGCATTTGAGGAAAAAGCGCTGGCGGCAGGGCTGTATGCAAAAAGTATTAATGGCGATGCTTTTTCACATGAAATTAAAGAGCAGACGATTGAATTAATTAAGCAAGATTGGCAAGGTGGCGTTGATTTGGTGATCTATAGCTTAGCATCGCCACGTCGTATTGATCCGGTTACAGGTGAAGACTATCGCTCGGTATTAAAAACAATTGGTCAGCCTTTTACTAATAAAACTGTAGATGTTATGGCAGGGACGGTTGGTGAGGTAACGATTGATTCTGCTAGTGCTGATGAGGTTGCCAACACTGAAAAAGTGATGGGTGGCGAAGATTGGCAACTGTGGATAGAGGCATTAGCTGAAGCAGGTGTACTTGCAGCAGGTGTGAAAACGGTGGCTTATTCGTATGTGGGACCACAGTTAACGTTCCCGATTTACCGTGAAGGGACAATTGGCCTTGCTAAAAAGCATTTAGAGGCGACGGTAAGCTGCTTAAATGAAAAATTAACGGAGTTATCGGGCTCTGCTTATATTTCAGTAAATAAATGTTTAGTGACGCAAGCTGCCGCAGCGATTCCCATTGTACCGCTGTATGCATCGTTATTATATAAAGTTATGAAAGATAAAGGTCTGCATGAAGGTTGTATTGAGCAAATTGTTCGACTGTTTTCAGCACGTTTATATCATCAGGAGCCAATGCCTTGTGATGAAGAGGGCTTGATTCGCATTGATGACTGGGAAATGCAGCCTGAGGTTCAAGCTGAAGTTGAGCGCTTATGGCAGCAGGTGACGACTGAGAATGTGATGGAAGTTTCTGATTTATGTGGCTATCGCCAGGAGTTCTATCAGTTATTTGGTTTTGAGACTGCAGGCATTGACTATAGCCAAGATGTTGATGTGAATATCGATGTGCCGTCTTTAAAATAAATAAAAGTGATAGGTATAAAAAAAGGCGGTGATTCCGCCTTTTTTATTAAGTGGTTAAATTCATAAGTTATTTGGCTTAGCCATGAGACTCGGTATGAGCCTCGGAGACAGAGCTGGGTAGCTCTTGCACTTTTTCATCACCGAGTCGACTCGATAAATGATACATGATAAGGGATGTGATAACGATAGAGAGGTAAAAGTCATATCCTTGTAAAAAGCCATTACCGCCGTAGTGGGGAGGTGATAGTATGGAAATCAGTGACAGTACCAGCATATAGAGCCAAAACCAGCAAGAGGATTTAAAACGCTGGCTAATTTCTGTGATGCCTTTGGAGGTAAAGATTAAATAACCTAGATAAAATACAGTGGTTAATATTGTAATTTCTAGGGTTGTTGGGTACTGGCTAAAAATAAATAGAAAGCTAATACCAATAAATAATAATGGATTGAATAGCCTTGCAAATGGTAGTCTGAATGCTTTTTCATCTGGTTTTAATGTGGCTCTAAGTTTTTTTAGTGTTAAAGGGACGGCCATATAGCTAATAATATGGAACAAACTGAGTGCTGTGACTAATGCAGCCCAGCTTCTAAAGACAACCAGCATAGAGATCGCAATCATTATATTGAAAATTAAGGCACGACGAGAGAAATTGTAGATAGGATGTAATTTAGCAAAGAACTTAGGTGCTTGTCCTTCTTGGGCCATGGCGCAGAGCATGCGTCCAGTTGAGCCAGTATAGGCAAGACCTGTTCCAGAAGGTGATACAAAAGCATCGATGTAAAGAACAATACTTACCAGGTTCAGACCGAGTAAAGTGGTGAGCTGAACCAGAGGAGAGTGGAAGTTTAAGCTATGCCAGCCTTTAGCGACTGCATTTGGATCAATGGCGCCGAGAAAAGAAACTTGCAGTAAAATATAGAGTAATAAACAGATTGAAATTGCTAAAATAATCGCCAATGGAATATTGCGCTTTGGATTTTTAATTTCACTAGAAAATGCAACAATAGTTTGAAAGCCATTAAAAGAATAAATAATCCCCGCACTGATAATCGCTGTGAAGACTGAGCTGATACCATAGGGCATAAATGAGTGTTGGTAAGACGTGAAATTAGAACTATGAAATGCAGCGAGTAAAATAGCAATCGCACTGACAGCAGGAATAATAAGTTTAAAAACCGTGATCAAATTATTGGCCCGTACCAGAAGCTTGATACCCCACCAATTTAAAATGAAATAGAACATAATGAGCACGGAGGTGGCAAGCAGCCCTACAACTGTTAGTTGGCTGGTTTGAGTATTAAACAGCATGCTCATTAATGCTGGGCTTATGTTGGCAATATATTGCACGGAGCCTTCAGCTTCTGTTGGAATCACAGCGACAATACCTAACCAATTGGCAAGAGCGAAAATAAAACCAGAGTCTTTGCCATGAGAGATAGTAACTGCACGGGTGAGTAAGCCACGTTTAGGGTATTGAGCTGCAATTTCAGCAAGAGCAACACCCAAAACTAAGATGATAATTGCCGTAATCACCCATGCTAAAATCGAAGCTGGGCCCGCCGCTTTAGCGGTATAGTAGGCGGCAAATAACCAGCCACTGCCAATAATTGAGGCAACTCCAGCGAATGTTGCTGAAATAAGTCCGATTTTATGCTTCATTAAGGTACCCTTAAATTTATATACAACTCAAACGTTATACCTGTTATTTTTTTTATAGTAAATAAATTTATTTTGTTTTTTGTTGTAAATTTTCTAATGATAATGTTGAAATATATATTTATTTTTTATTATTGGTTATTTAATAAGGAAAAATTCTAGAGAGTTGTTTTGTAAATTTTTGTGCAGAGCGCAATTGGTGGTTTTTATTATTAAAATGCGATACTCAACTATGTAAGAGGCTCTCAGGCTTAACAGCTTTGTTATCGTCATGGTTTTCCAATCTTCTCATTCTTAAACTTATTTTTATATTGACTCAAATCTTATTTATGCCTAATAATTTTCTAAAGTTATTTATCGCATAAATCAATAAATGGGAAAATAGCTATTATATAGAATCATATTGACAAGTTTTTCTTTATATAGGTTAGAGATTAGCTTAATAAGGTGGTGATTATGCCTTTAAATTTAATGGAAAAGTTTATTAAATTAAAGGAAGAGGTGGTTGATGACATCCCCGTAAATGATCAAACTCTCTATGGGGTAGGCCCGGTTTATTACTCATTGAATAATCGAGAAGACTTTGATCGGGCTAAATCTCAGATAATATCATTATTAGATCAAATCATTACTGAAAATCCGTCAGCTTTAACCAAATTGATAGAGTTCAAAGATAACTTAATTAAATTAGAGCATGGTGATCACAATTATAATCGAAATAACGTGATGCCACTGCTTACAAGTTTAAAGCGCCGCCTTGAATCGTTATACTATTATAATCGGCATTTGTTAAAGAATGTGCAAGAGGAGCAGTTTGCTGATTTAACTCTTGATAGATGCTATCCAGGGGCATACTCTAACATGCTTATGTTGATTGATCGGGTTACTGCTGGCGATAGTATAAATAGTTATTTATTATCAGCAAAAAGGGAGTTCATCCAGCAACAAGCAGCAAATTATATTACAGAAATGAATATAGCGCCGGGCAATATAAT
>LVCQ01000078.1 GCA_001644975.1 Piscirickettsiaceae bacterium NZ-RLO1 | reverse complement strand
GCGGTGGATAGATGTAGGTTCAACTAGAGCAGAAGCAGAAGCAGGAGCAAGAATTCTCCAATGGTTCGTGACAAAACGCACAGAGATTGAAAAAAAAGCAGAAGCCTGCTTATTTCAAGGGCAGCAAACTGCTGAGTCTGAAAAAGATAAAAAACAGAAAAAAGATAAGAGTCATGACCAAAATCAAGATAAAGATCCAGAGCCGAAATAAAGATCAATGCTTGTTATAGAAAAGAAAAAATTAACCAATAGACTTTTCTATCGGCACAAGCAGCTTTTGGCCAATGCGAATATGATCACCGCTTAAGTGGTTTGCTTTGCGCAATGCTGACAAACTGGAGTTAAATTTTAAAGCAATCCTCGACAAAGATTCTCCGGAGATCACCTGATGATAACGGTGACGATGTGCAAACCACGTTTGCTGTGGTGGATATTGCTCTAAATAACCAATCACCCCAGTTGCTAAGGCCCTCACCAAGCGCTTTTGATAACCTGACTGCATCAGCTGTTTTGCTTCATCAGGGTGAGAGATAAAGCCAAGTTCAACTAATAACGAAGGCACATCCGGCGCCTTTAATACTGCGAAATCAGCCCGCTGAATTGTTTTATAATGCAAGGGGATAAACTTTTTTAACTTATTTAAGACGACGTTAGCCAACTGACGACTTTGTTTGAGCGTTGCATTTTGTGATAAATCTAATAGAACTTCAGCGACCTGTTTCTTAGTTTTCTTTAAGGGTAGACTACCAATCAGAGCCGCATTTTCACGTTCAGCAAGTAGTTTTGCTGCTTCTGAACTCGCCCCTTCTTTCGATAAAATAAAAACAGAACCACCTTTTGCCCGACTATTTTTAAAATGATCCGCATGCAAAGAAATAAATAAGTCCGCTTGCATCTGTCGAGATTTTGCTAGGCGCTGCCGTAAACCTAAAAACTGGTCTGCATTACGCGTTAAAGAAGCCTCTACTCCGGGTAAACGATTTAAGTACCTCATCAGCTGCTTAGCAACACTTAGCGTAATGTGTTTTTCATAAATTTTATTTTTTCCCACCGCTCCAGGATCATGGCCGCCATGCCCAGGATCAATAACAACACGTGCCGAACGCCACAACTGCGGCGAATCAATCGATGGCTGGATCGCCTTGGCAGACAACGTTAACTGTAAACGACCACGATGCTGCTGCCAATGCGTCGCTACTTGAACCGGTCGATTTAAATCAAAAACAACCCGCAGGGTCTTATTTTTCTGTAATGTGTAACGTACCTGTTCTACGTAAGGGCTATGCTTTAAGCGAGAAAATGATGTATTAGTTTGAGTATTATGAAAGTCAATCACCAGCTTTTCAGGCTGATGCAAATGAAAGACTTGATACAATGGCTGCTTTGAAAGTTTAAAACCGATATAGCTCCGATGCTTTTGACTCCATAAACGTACATCATTTAACTCAATCATATGCGCTGACTTAGCTGCAAATAGCGTTGTTTCAGCCAACAGCAATAAACAACTCAGCAAACAACAAATACTTATTAATGACACTCGCCTTTCACGACGAGCTCTTAGTTTTTGCCAATTAGTTATGCTGATAATACTAAATAATAAATTACCTAAACGTAACCGACTGTAGTTGCAACAACGCCTGCTGGCCTGCCTGACTACCTGCTTTAAAATAAAGATGACGTCCTTCATTGTCATAATTGATCACACATTCAAGGTCAGCAACCGGCAACACCCCTTGCCCTTTCTCTGGCCATTCAACAATACATAAGCGATCAGCCAGATAGTCTTCTATGCCTATAAACAACAGCTCTTCAGGGTCAGCCAAGCGGTATAAATCAAAATGGGCAATATTCATATCAGCACATTCATACAGCTCAACTAAGGTATACGTCGGACTTTTGACAGCCCCTGTCACGCCCAAACCACGTAAAAAACCCCGTGTCAGTGTTGTCTTCCCAGCGCCCAAGTCTCCCTGTAACTCAAGGAGGCTTAGCTGCTTACAGCATAATGCAAGCTTCGCACCAAAGGCTTGCATCTGCATGCCATCAGCGATAAAACATTGATAATCAGTCATGATCTGCCTCTACTCTGCGCTACACTATAATAAGTGATTATAAGCGATTGTGTTATCTGCTTTTACCCTAGTGGATGCCAAATCTGTTGACGATAGTGCTTGAGCTCTGCAATCGAATCTTTAATATCATCCAGCGCTAAATGCTTACTTTCCTTCGTCAGCCCGGCTAAAATTTCAGGGCTCCAGCGCCCAGCCAATTCTTTAAACGTACTAACATCAATATTACGATAATGAAAAAAAGCTTCTAATTCAGGCATATACTCCCTTAAAAATGCACGATCTTGATGCACGCTATTACCACACATTGCTGAAACGCCTGCACTCACATACTGGTTTAAAAACTCAAGAGTCAAACGCTCAGCCTCTGCTGTTACTGTCTTACTGCTACGCACCCGCTCGGTTAGACCCGATTGGCCATGTTGCTTCACACACCATGCATTCATCGTTTCAAGCACAGTTTTAGGCTGATAAATCGCAAATACCGGACCTTCTGCTAAAATATTTAACTCTGCATCAGTAATAATGGTTGCAATCTCAATGATCTTATCCTGTTTAATATCAAGACCGGTCATCTCAAGATCAATCCAAATCATACGCCCTGCCTGGTTATTTCGACTCTGTTGCTTATCTGTCATCACCTCATCCATATCTTCAATTTTTTAACTAAGTTAATTTTATCGATCACTAATCAACAATGAAGCATACATTTATGCCGCTGTCGGTGTACACTATGCTAGCGTAATTTAATCAATCATCAAGTGATAGGGGCTTATGGCCAAACGACGTTTATCTCGCCACCAATCGTGGCGTATTGAAAAAATACAGCAACAACGTATTCAGCGCGCGCAAAAGCAAGAGCAATACATTGACGAATTACTACACTCTAGCGCCCTTAACGCCGAGGAAAGTGGCACGGTTATCACCCAATATGGCCAAAGCGCCGATATCCAAATGGCCAACGGAGCGGTTACCCGCTGCTTTCTGCGCCAAAATATCGGTTCTGTTGTTGCTGGTGATCGTGTTATTTTCCGTCAAGCTAACGGTTCTGATGGTGTGATTGTCGCCAATCGCCGACGCCATTCAGAACTTGTGCGTCCAGATAAATACGGTAAAATTAAGGCTATTGCAGCCAATATCGATCATATTTTCATCGTTTTTGCCACAGAGCCCGAAGCGCAAGAAATTTTAATAGATCGCTATCTCGTTGCTGCAGAACTACAAGGGATTCGCCCCTCTTTAGTCTTCAATAAAATTGATTTATTAACCTCTCACGCCCGGACTGACTACCTAACGCGCTTTCGCCATTACCAGAACATGGGCTACCCCTTAATAGAAGCCAGTACACACAGTCAATACGGCCTAGATGCACTATGTTATGCACTCAAAGATGCGAATAGTGTATTCGTTGGCCAATCAGGGGTCGGTAAATCGTCCTTAGTGAATATGTTACTCGAATCCAACTCAGCGCGAGTTGCAAACATCTCAGAGGCCAATCACAAAGGCCGCCACACCACAACAGCAGCAACGCTGTATCATTGCCCGACAGGAGGCCGTATTATTGACTCACCAGGGATTCGTGAGTTTGGCCTCTGGCATATTGAACCTGAGCGCCTCATTGATGGCTTTATTGACTTTCAGCCATTTATCGGTCACTGCCAGTTTCGCAACTGTACTCACGACAATGAAAAAGGCTGTGCCTTGACAGCAGCAGTAAAACAAGGGAAGATTCTGCCGCTGCGATTGGCTAATTACCATCGTATTATGAAAACCATTGTAGAATCTAGCCACTTAGCCAATTCTGCGCAAAAACTGTCATATTGAGGATTGAGGATAATTAAACGCCTATGAAAAATCGCATTCAACTTTTTTTACAGCGTTATATTGTTCCTCAACATTTATATTCACGCTTTCTCGGTTTTCTTGCAGAACGACGCATTCCACTGGTGACACACTATGGTCTACGTGACTTTGTTAAACGTTACGGTGTTGATATGAGTGAGGCCGTAGAAGAAAACCCAGACCATTACCGCACCTTTAATCAGTTTTTCACCCGCGCAATTAAACCCGAGCTGCGCCCAATCACTCAAGACAAACACATCATCACCTCTCCCGTTGATGGCACGATTAGCCAAATCGGTAGCATTCAGCAAGAACAACTGATTCAAGCCAAAGGCTTTCAGTTCTCTGCGGCCTCACTGTTAGGCAGTGTCGAGGATGCCCGTGCATTTACAGATGGCCTATTTACCACCCTTTATCTTGCCCCTCGTGATTACCATCGTGTGCATATGCCGTGTGCCGGCCGCTTAACCCATATGCGCTATATCCCAGGTGAGTTATTTTCGGTGAATCCCTATACAGCTAGCCATATTGATGGTTTATTTGCACGTAATGAGCGCGTTGTTTGTTTTTTCGAGACCGAACAAGGCCCCATGGCCATGGTCTTAGTCGGTGCGATTATCGTCGCCAGCATCGAAACCGTTTGGGCAGGCACTATTGCTCCTGGCACGCCACGCGAAGTCCGCACCTGGCACTACCGTCATAATCAAAATAGCCATGTTTATTTAGATAAAGGTGAAGAGATGGGCCGCTTTAAGCTCGGCTCAACCGTTATTTTAATGATGGGTAAAGACGTCGCTCAGTGGCAACCGCAACTGACAAATGGACACACCGTGCGCATGGGCATGCCCATCGGCGAATATCAGGAAAACCAGGGACTCTCTGCACCTGAAGAACCTGCAACCTCTTAGGCTAAGTAGAATAAGCGAGGGTAATAGTCAATGAAAATATGGGTCGATGCCGATGCCTGCCCAAAGGTCATTAAAGAGATTTTATTTCGTGTAGCCAATCGATTAGAAGTCGAGGTTATTTTGGTTGCCAACCAAGCGCTTGCGACTCCTCCATCGGCTTATATCAAATCAATTCAAGTGACTAAAGGTTTTGATGTTGCAGACAACTACATTGTCTCTCAAACACGCCCTGAAGATTTAATTATCACTGCAGATATTCCACTGGCTGCTGAAATCGTTGAAAAAGGTGCACATGCTTTAAACCCTCGCGGTGAATTGTATGATCAAAATAATATCAAAGAGCGCTTAACTTTACGCGATGCGATGGATGAGCTGCGCAGCTCAGGGCTAATGTCAGGAGGGCCCGCAGCATTTAGCCACAAAGATCGCCAAAGTTTTTCTAATGCCTTGGACCGTTTTTTAGCAAAAGTAAAAAAACCAACAACCTATAAAAAAATCGATTATCAATTATCAATTAAAGAGTCACTCAAAGATGATTTTTATTTTATATTTAATTGCCGGCGCAATAGTTGGTACCTTATCCGGCTTACTAGGCATCGGCGGTGGTTTAATCATGGTGCCTTTACTGACCATCACTCTGCCTTACTATCACATTCCTGCTGAATACGTCGTCCATGTTGCCGTTGCCACCTCGCTTGTTGTCGTTTTGTTTAACTCAGCCCAAGCCACCTATAGCCACGCTCGCAACGGCAATGTCCTTTGGAATGTGCTGTTTTTACTTGCCCCCTTTGCCATTATCGGCATCCTCATCGGTGGTAGCATTGCTAACTACCTCAGCAGTAAAGCCTTACTCACCCTGTTTACGATTTTTCTTATTTATACCGTGACGCGCTCAACACTTAAACTCATTCGTAAAAACAGTAAAAAAACCACAGGACCATTTCAACTTCCGAGTAAATTCTATAGCTTTTCTTATGCCACTTTTGTTGGTGCTGCCTCCTCTTTATTAGGGATAGGCGCTGCAGCAACGGTTATTCCATTTTTAAGAAGTGCCAAGCTTGATATGATCAAATGCGCCGCGCTTGCCACCAGCCTCAGCATTGTGACGGCCTTTTCTGCAACATTACTGTATATCAGTAGCGGCTGGCATCTAAACCCTTACTCTGACTATGCTACCGGTTATATCTACTGGCCGGCAGTCATCGGCATTCTCATCGGCGCAACAATGACCGTCCCGTTAGGCACACGCCTTGGGCGTAAACTTAAAGATGAAACCTTAGCAAATTACTTTTTAATCTTACTGGTGATCATCTTAATCATTACTATTTATAAGCTCTTTGTACTGCCATAACCGTATTTATTATTTTACATATTGTAACGATTGTTTTTTAATGCCTCACAAAGAGGCCACAAATGACACACATACCCATGTATTAACAAATATTTTTTAACTCTCGGTCTTTATACTCTGCCAAATACAACGCATTCAGATAATCATATGAATCTACAGCCACATTAAACACCATCAAGCCACCCCAACCACCAGTGATGGCTTGACTGGCCGCATTCACAGCATCAATTTTACTCGTCAAACTAGTTGAGACTGCAACATATAATTGGTGTTTGGACATCCCATATTGAAGATAAGGTGGCAGCAGTGAAACCGCCGCACCGGGATAATATCCTGGTGTAGCATAATCGAGAAAATCTGCTAATTTAGCGCCCGCATAACCTGCACTAAATTGCCCCTTATCACCTGATAAAATCACTTTTGAAATCGTTTTTCCTTTATATTCAGGAAGGCTACGCAGCGCCTTAACAATCATCAACATTGAATTCTCATTTTGCGCGCCCGTACTATATTCATCATCAATTGCAATGCCATCTAATTGATATTTATTAACAAAATCAGCAATTGTCTTGGCAAATAGCCTGGCATCTGCATAATTGGTCACCGTGCTCCAACCTGCCGCTTGATGGTTACCAAGTAACGCGACCACTACCTTGATATTTTTACTATGTAAATAGCCAACCTCATCACTCTTATTTAAAAGCGTGCTATCTTTATTATTTAAATAAATTTCTGGTTTATTTGGATTTGTCCCATTAATATTCGCAGCGAAAATAACCGCAGTATCAAAAAATGCTTTGCCTGTTTTACTATCAACAAAACATGCCATATTTTTAAGCGCATTATCATTCGTCTCTACATAAGCAACATTTTCAAAAGAAAAGCTTGTTGAAAACAAAACTTGCACTAATAACACACAAATAACAGCTAATATTTTCTTACTCATCACCGATCCCTTAACTATAAGAAATAAACTTTTATTAAAACAAATAAACACTTACGCTAACCAGTTAAAATTAAAACAAACTTAATTAAGTCACTCTCAAATATTAAACACCATGGAATAACACCTAATAAAATTATTTTACATAGAAATTCAAAAATAAATTCATTGCTTTTCTCTTAGTAATTACAAATTTTTTCTAGCAGGTACATAACCTATGTGTATACAAAGCCCTCCCACTTAATTTTAAAAAATTAATATATTTCATATAGTTAAATAAAAAACAAAAAACGATTGACAATAAAAAACAAATTAAATTAATCTATCATTATCATTGTTAATAATTTTAAACAAATAAAAAATTACAAATCTAATAACAATAACAATTAAAAACCGACCTGTTTTTTACAAACCATATTTAAAGAGCTAAAAAATACCTAGCAACAAGCGTTAATTGATCAAGCAGCTGATAAAAGCACGGGAAAAATACGATGCCAAAAAATAGAAATGATGTCATTGAAGAAATTCAGAAAGTAGATCTAGGCTCTAAAACTCATGCAAACTTAAAAGGTTGGGACCTTAGAGGCGTAGATTTATCCGGTCTAAATTTAGATCATGTCGATTTATCCGATGCTAATTTAGCAAGTGCTGATTTATCTTGTGCATATTTAGGTACAGCCAATTTATATGGCGCTAATTTAGAAGGAGCAAATTTATCAGGTGCATATTTAAAAGCAGCAAACCTTAGTTGTGCTAATTTAGCAAGAGCAAATTTATCAGGTGCATATTTATATGGTGCAAACCTACAATTCAGCAGTTTAGAAAATACTAACTTTCGTAACTCAGACTTACGTGCAACAGACTTTAGAGATGTACAAACATTTGATGGCACAACATTTAAAGGATCTTGTGCTATCGGTGCCTGGTTTGATGATGGTGATTTAAGAAACACAGACATACACCTCTGTAATTTTGAGTATGATTTTTCATCCCCAGACTTACAACAAGCAATGAGCGGTTTAAGTGACGACCCCCAATTTATAAGACGTAACCAACACCCACGCTTTAAAAATGAAAACTTACTACCTGAAAGCTTTACTGATTTAAGCAAAGCCAACACACCTAAAAATAGATTACTTGAAAAACTTGCCAGTTTTCAAGTAATCGACAGAGATGCTACCTTCCCTATCCCTAACTTTATTCAATACCTATCCGTAGAACAACAACAAAAGTTTGAAGATGACAGGGATACACTCCTTGATTGTACAATCAACTACGATGAGATAAGTATTCCTGTTCATATTGCTGGAGAGTCAGCAAACTATAATCGCTATGCACTCCAAGCGCATTTAGCTAACAGTCGCAATTCACCATTTACCACTGTGGCGATTGAGGAAAATAGCCTTCGAAATGACTATAGCCCACAAACTTACCTTGGCTATACAGATCTTGTTAGCAAGACGGCAGAACTCCTTCCTGCTGATAAGCTTGCTGAATTCAACCAACAACAAGTACCAACGAGCGCACCAGCCTCAGCAAACCCGCCAGGCCACCAAAATACAGAAGTTAACGCAACCCTGCGACTGATTATCTACTTAACTTTAGACAAATACAGCCTTACCAATGCTAAAAATATTCAAAAAGCACTCAAAAATCCAGAACAATTTTTAGAGCAATGTAACAAACTAAAGCAGCAACAACTCTGTGACGCCTTATACCTTCAAGAAATACTGGAAAACCCACACTTATGCAACCAATTAATAACACACCCTGAGGTATTTAAACTACTTGTAGAACTAGAGCTTGCTTCATCAGATAATATTCAGCGCCTAATCGAAACTCCCGAAATCACTACAGTTATTAAAATACTAATAGAGTTAGGTTTAGATGCAGCAATTAAAGATTGTAAGCAAAGGGGCAGCACAGAAAAATTCAAGCTCGCACAGTTTTTTAAAGATCAGTTAAAAACAGAAACAGGGCTTGATGGATTAAAAACTATTCTTCAAAATGCAGCCTCAGCACTGAAACATAGAAGGCACTCTCTTCACTTTTTTTCTACACCATATTCCTACCTAGCTGCTAAATCATACTTTAATAAGGCTCGAGACTTAGCTGGTGTCAGTCCAGTAGATTGGGAAAGAGCTATATCAAAACCTTATTGGAAAAAAGAATGGCAAACACAGGCTAATTTACACCATACCAGTGCTTCTCAAACACCAGCAGCAGCAACACCAGCAGCAACACCAGCAGCAACACCAGCAGCAGCAACACCAGCAGCAGCAACACCAGCAGCAACACCAGCAGCAACACCAGCAGCAACACCAGCAGCAACACCAGCAGCAACACCACCAGCAACACCAGCAGCAACACCAGCAGCAACACCAGCAGCAACACCACCAGCAACACCAGCAGCAACACCACCAGCAACACCACCAGCAACACCAGCAGCCCCTGCTCCAAATGCAGGCGCTAGCGCAAATTCAAATGCTACAGCTTCTTGCAAAGGTAAATATATTGTTATTGGCCCTCCAAGCGCTGCCCCCACTGAACCTGCAAATAGTAGCCGCACTCTACTCCCTGCACAAATGCTATCACCAGTGGCTGCTTCATCAATAAGCAGAGTTGCTCCATCCGCTCCGCCAGTCTCTGAACTTAATAACCTATACTTTAATCAACACGCAAGTGGCCATGATAGATTGACTCCTTGCCTGCCTCTCCCTCCAGAAAACTCCTCAGCAAGTGCAAGCGCTCAGAACATAGATATTATCTCTCTTTTCCAAGATACAGAACAATCTGCATTAGAAAATATTTTACGGAATCGTCCTTTACATCCGATTCCTGCAAACACCTCCCCAGCGAGAACAAGGACTGACAGCATAGATGTCATCTCTCTTTTCCAAGACACAGAACAATCTGCATTAGAGAGCATGTTATGGGAACCTCTTTTACATCCTACTCCCACAAACAATCCCCCAGCGAGAACGAGAGCTGAAAGCATAGATACTATATCTCTTTTCCTAAGCACAGAAGAACCTAATAATAGCCAAGGAACAGGAGCAGCGCCCGCTCCCTAAGCAAAATATGGCACCTAATCACGCCCTTAAATTTACTATTAAGGGCATGATTAGGCAGAGCAAATAAAAATTAATTTTCTAAACATTCTATCATATTAACCACTTTCATCTTTATTTTTTCATTTTAATTTAGGTAAAAAATAAAATTAAATCCAAAAAAAATTGATATTTTACATATTTATCACCAATAAAAACAATTAACTTATAAAATTAAATTAAAAACTAATTGACAATATAAAACAAATTAAAATAACCTATATATCATTCAAACCCACCAAAAACAAACATTATAAAAGAGCTACTGACTTTTTATTTTTCCATAAAATATTTTTAAAAAGAGATAGCCATGCCTTACATAAAAGCAACCAAAATAGATGTCATCAAAGCCATTAATGCCGCAAGAAAATCTAGAACAAGCAGCAAGCTATCCTCGTTGGACTTAAGTGATGTAGATTTATCCGGCTTAGATCTAAGTAACGTCGAATTCAGTCGTTGCAAATTACACAACACTAATTTATCAAACACATATTTAAAGAACGCAGTAATTTGTTACTCTGATTTAAAAAATGTAAACTTTTCAGGCTCCTACCTCTATAACGCAGATTTTATATGCAACCAAACCTTTACCGATATAAATTTTAGTTATGCAGACTTATCCTCAGCAACTTTATGTGGCTCAAGATACCACATCGACAATCATAGCAACCCTCCTCCTCAAACTCCTGCTCGGGTGATCTTTAAGGATGCAATTATCAGAGGTGTCGCTTTTAAAGATATAACGTTCACAAATGAGCTTTATGAGATTAATTCTCACTTTCCTGAGCTACTTAAACAAAACCTAGAGCTACGTAACATACAACATGACATTTTTCCCTATGTAATAAAAAACAATAAAGCAGAACCACCTATTGTAGCTCGTTATTCCCCAGATTATAAAATAGCTTTAAGTTCCAATTCCAACCCATATCGTTACTCTCATGCTTACTTAATTTTAGACTTAACTAGGCTTGCATCCTCTTCAAACTTAAGAAAAGCACATAAAAACCCTACGCAGTTTTTAAAAAATTGTGAAATCTTAAACTCTCATGGGGTTTTCAAATCAGCATTCATCAAAACAGTACTCGACGACCCCAGCATTACTCAGATAATACAATCACACCCTGAACAATTTAAAGCACTTCTAGACTCCGGCCTGGCCTCACAATCAACAATTCAAAGGCTAGCTAAAGACCCCCAGCAATCTACCCTTATAAAAATGCTAATAGAGCAAGGTTTAGATGCAGCAATTGAAAGTTGCCAAACAAGAAACAATCCAGATAAGCTCAAAATTGCTAAATTTTTTAAGCAGCAGCTAGAAAGCGCGACAACAGTTGCAGAGCTTAAAGTAATCCTTAAATGTGCTACTGCTGGGCTTTCCTATAGAAGCAACTTTTTCGATCTTTTCGCCGCAAAAGCTTATAAAGCAGCCCAACCGCACTTTATCCATGCGAAAACATTACTCGGTATAGATAATACAGAGTGGAAAAATCTACTTTCAGAAAGCTACTGGAATAGAAATAAACCATCTCTACAGCAACAAAAGGATCACTACTATCGAGAAACAGCAGCAATAACTCCACCAGCACCCCTTCCAAATACTTTAACGCCAGTGAGTCCTGCTACAGCAACACCAGCTCCAGTGATTCCTACTCCGGTGGCTCCTACACTTAGAATCCCAGCATACGCTGCGAGCCAAGGAGTGCAAAGCACGGGGTGAGTAGGCCGAGGTAGGTGAGGATTTTTAGCAGAGCGGAGTTGCGGAAGACCGTAAGGTCTGTAGCAAGCGTAACGAGTGTCTAAAAATCTTTACGAGCCGTAGCGCCATTTGAAAGCAGGGTATGTAGTGGCCGATTCAAGGCACGTAATGCCCTGTGACGAGGGCAGCCGAGGGTTTATAGTCGTCGCGTTTTGCTCGGCGATTTTGCATCATTGGATGTGCAAAATACCTACCGAGGTAGCGACGCTTACGTACTTCTCTATATCCTGATATAACACACCTTCAAAAGGAAATGGGCACCCTTCCGACCCCTACTCCTAGTACAGCATCTACTCTTAATGTAA
>LVCQ01000077.1 GCA_001644975.1 Piscirickettsiaceae bacterium NZ-RLO1 | reverse complement strand
GGGCGTTATTCCTTCTAAATCAAATAGGGCTAATAAATTTTACCATGATCAGCATGTTTACAAAGAAAGGCACTTGGTAGAGTGTTGCATTGGCAAGTTAAAGCAATTTAGAAGGGTTTTTTCACGTTTTGAAAAAAGAGCTTGCAGATATTTATCCTTTTTGAAAATTGCAAGCACCATCTTATGGCTAAGGTGAAATGTCAACGGGGCCTAATTATCAGTGAAATAAAGAGGGAGTTTAAGTATTGTTGACTATAAAGCCTTGAGGGAGGTTAAAGCCTCGTGCTGCAATGAGCCCACGTAATTGATCTGGGCGATCAGTAATAATGCCGTCGACTCCCCAAGAAATCATCTTTTCCATCATCTTGTAATCAAAGGGTTGGCCTGTTGCGACTGGATCACTCCAAACAACGACTTTTAAGCCAAGCTTGTGCGCTTCTTTTAGGGATGATTTAGTGAGTTCACGATCTTCTGGATCCCATAATTTACCACCTAACGCATGGATCATATTTGGAATTGAGTTATTGTAATTTTTTAAGAGGTGACCACCTGTCCATAATCCGGCGATTTTTGGATTGTCAGAGGTCATTTGCTTATTGCTAGCGGCCTCTGTAAGGTAAGCGGTTTTAATGTTTGGGTTGATTTTTTGTAGAGCAATTAAGCAGGGCCAATCAAAGGCTTGAACTTCTGTTCTATCGATAATACCCTCTGCTTTAAGTAATTTAGCCAGTGCTGTTGCAAACTGTTTGGGTGTGGCTGATTGGTGTGGGTGTGCTGGGTCTGTTTTAATTTCAATTTGAAAGCCGACCTTCTCGCCAGCGATTGCTTTGACGTATTGAATTACATATTTTAATGTTGGGATTTTGGTGTGTTGGACTGGATATTGTTCACTGAAGAGCGTGCTATAGGACGTCCCAGGTTTTATCGAGCCAACATCATAGTGCTGTACCTGTTTGAGTGTCAATGTATTGATGAAAGGCGAGTTTTTTTTAGAGACCCATTGCCCTTTATTGTTTTTTGTTGTGTTTGGATTAAGGTTTAAGTCATGGTTGACAACGAGGACGCCATCTTTGGTCATGGTAATGTCCATGTCAACATAGTTAACGCCAAGGCGTAGCGCCGTGTTATAGGCGGGGATGGTATTTTCAGGCGAAAGACCGCGCGCACCACGGTGACCATAAATGTCTACAGCGTGTGCATTAAAGCTTAGAGTTGTTAGTGTGGTTGCTGTGACTAACAAAGTATGGATTATTTTTTTCATTCATTTTCCTCGGTGTTTTAATTATTAGCTCGGACACATGCTATCTATCTATTATCATTACTCGCTATTACTGTGACAGAGGTCTAGGGATTAGCGAGCTCCATTGTTTTAATTTTATTGTTTCTTCTTGTCAATGAAATAATGTTTACTTGCCATTTTAAATTTAGATTGTTATAAGCACGTGGGATAAATCGAGTGATTTTTAGTGATTTTTATGTATAATCGGCAAATTATCTATATTAGTTTTAATGAGAATACTCCATATAAATATTGCGTTGCACTAGTATTGCACTACATAAAAGTGAGGAGTATGGATATTGCTGATTGGTGCTTAATTTAAGTTGGGTCTTGAGTAATTAAAATAGGGTGAGTATGTTCAATATTTTTAAGCCAGCACGCCATCGTGCCCCTTTACCAAAAGAGACGGTAGACAGTGCTTATAAGCGTTATCGATTCCAGGTTTTCTTAGGTATTTTTATTGGTTATGCTGGCTATTACCTTGTCCGTAAAAACTTTTCTTTGGCTATTCCTTATTTACAGCAGCAAGGTTTTGATAAGGGAGATTTAGGGTTAGTTTTGGCTGCGGTTTCTATTGCCTATGGCTTGAGTAAGTTTGTGATGGGAACAGTCTCAGATCGCAGTAATCCACGTATTTTTTTAACTGTTGGTTTATTGCTTTCGGCGTTGATTAATCTCTTTTTTGGTGCGGCATCAATTTCGATGTCTAGCATTCCTTTGATGTTTTGCTTGATGTTTTTAAATGGTTGGTTTCAAGGCATGGGTTGGCCTGCCTGTGGACGTACGATGGTGCACTGGTTCTCAGTTGGAGAGCGTGGCACGAAGATGTCCATCTGGAATGTCGCTCATAATGTTGGGGGTGGTCTGATTGGCCCTTTGGCAATTATGGGGCTTGCTATTTTTACTGCCTGGCAGAGCTTGTTTTACTTCCCGGCTTTGATTGCCATTGTAGTTGCTGTTTTTGTGTTTTTTGCCTTACGAGACACACCGCAATCTGTGGGTTTGCCGCCAATTGAAGTTTATAATAATGACTGCCCTGAAGTAGCTGAACATAATGGTCATAGTTATGATCATGAGCGTGAGCTGACAACGCGAGAAATCTTGTTTAAATATGTGCTAAATAATAAGCTGTTATGGTATATCGCGCTGGCAAATGTCTTTGTTTATTTGGTGCGTTATGGGGTGATTGATTGGGCGCCAACCTATTTAACAGAAGCGAAGGGGTTTGACCATAAAGAATCTAACTGGGCGTATTTTCTGTATGAATATGCGGGTATTCCTGGGACGATCGTTTGTGGTTGGCTTAGTGATAAGGTGTTTCGTGGTCAGCGCGCACCGGCGGCAATTTTATATATGTTCGGGGTTGTCGGTGCGGTTTTAGTGTACTGGCTCTCTCCGGCAGGGCATCCATGGATTGATAGCTTAGCTTTGATTGCAATTGGTTTTTTGATTTATGGGCCGGTGATGCTGATTGGTGTTCAGGCTTTGGATTTAGTGCCGAAAAAAGCGGCGGGAACAGCAGCAGGGTTAACCGGGCTATTTGGTTATTTGGGAGGGGCAGTCCTCGCTAATGCGTTAATGGGCTATATTGTGCAGTATTTAGGTTGGCGTGGTGGTTTTATCATGCTGGTTGCAGCGTGTATTTTAGCGATTTTCTTTTTATCACTAACCTGGTCTAGTCATAGTAAAAAGAAGGCTACACGCGTTGCAAAGGTGACTTGATGTGGTTATTTGAGTATTTAAGCGTGTTGTTTTTTTCAGATTTTAAATGCATATTTTGGGGCTGGGGCTTAGATTTTAAGGGCTACAACTCTAGCAGAAATGTTTCGTGTTGAGATGGTGAGTGTTAAGCTGGCTGATGCTGGGCAGGGGCGTTTTGATTTTGAAAAATGCATGCTACACTTGTGATGAGTGCCAGTTAGAGCACAGCGGTAACAATGATTATTATAAAGGAGCGCTAAATATGTCAAAAGGGCAATCGTTACAAGACCCTTTCTTGAATACGCTACGCAAAGAAAAAGTTTCTGTTTCTATTTATCTGGTTAACGGCATTAAGTTGCAAGGGCAAATTGAGTCGTTTGATCAGTTTGTGATTTTATTGCGAAATACAGTCAATCAAATGATTTATAAGCATGCAATTTCTACTATTGTACCCGCTAAACCTGTCAAATTGCCGCAAAGTTCTCAAGGAGATGGACCCAACGGCAACAACGAATAGTGATGGGTTAAATCTTTGAGTAAATTACATTCTGATCAGAAGGTATTGTTAATCTACCTTACTGTTCGTTCATTGGAAAGTACAGGTCCTCTTACTGAGTTTCGTGAGCTGATTGTTTCAGCTGATCGTGAGATTGTGAATGAAATTTGTTTGTCTAGAAGTGACGTTCATGCAGCTTCTTTTTTAGGTCAAGGCCAAATTGAGCGGGTTAAAGAAGAATTTATTAATAGTAATGAAGAAATTAGTGAAGTCATTATTAACCATGCTTTAACCTCAGTGCAAGTAAGAAATTTAAGTGCGTTGTTCGCGTGTCGGGTGCTTGATCGTACTGATTTAATTCTTGATATTTTTGCTAAGCGTGCGCGAACTTTTGAAGGGCAATTACAGGTTGAACTGACGCAGCTACAGCATCAAGCAACACGCTTAGTGCAAAAGTCTGGCCATTATGATCAGCAGCGCGGTGGAATCGGTGTACGTGGTGGTGCTGGTGAAACTGGTTTAGAGGTTGATCGTCGTGTCTTGCGTCAACGGATTACGACATTAAAAAAGCGTTTAGTGCATATTCGCGATAGTCGTGCCTTAGGTCGGCAGCGCCGTCAACGTTCACAGCAACCCACAATTGCCTTGGTTGGCTATACGAATGCAGGTAAATCAACATTGTTTAATGCTTTGTCTGATAGCTCCGCCTATGCAGATGACCGTTTATTTGCAACTTTAGATCCAACATTGCGTCGTGCTGTTATTCCTGGATTTGGTGATGTTGTGTTGGCAGATACCGTCGGTTTTATTCAGCATTTGCCTCCTCAGCTTATTGATGCATTTCGAGCAACGCTTGAAGAAACTGCACAGGCTGATCTATTGTTGCATGTGATTGATGGGGCGAGTGAGGAGTCTTTACTACGTATTGAGCAAGTCAATGAGGTGCTGGCTGAGATCGGAGCAGAGCATATTCCGCAAATTTTAGTATTCAATAAAGTTGATTTATTAGATAATCTAGCAAGCTCAGTTTTAAAGCCTGACTATCAAGGGGCTTGGGTTAGGTTAAGCGCGGTTAAAAAAACAGGTTTTGATGTGCTTTATGAAAAAATTCTTTATGCTATCGGTGGTGAAGCCGTTGATACGGTTCTGCGAATCCCGATGAAGAGAGCTGAGGTGCGTGCAGAGCTGCATCGCTTGCGTACAGTGCTCTCTGAACGGTATGATGAAGATTGGGCTTGGATTCATGTGAAAGGCTCGTATGCGGTTTTAAATCATGCATTAGACCGTTATGGCCTTTCGTTGACACAGTGTAAGCAGTATTAGAAAAACTCTGGAGGAAGCTATGGCTTGGAATGAGCCTGGACAGAATAATAATAAAGACCCTTGGGGCAATAAAAACAATAAGCGCGATGATGGGCCACCAGATTTAGATGCGGTGTTACGCAAGATCACAGGTTCTTTGCGACGTGCTTTAGGTCTTGGTGGTGGCAATGGTAGCAGTTCGTCTTCCTCTGGGGGTAATAGCTCCAAGGGCGGAATGATACTTGCTGGCGTTGTGGGCGTTATTTTATTGGGTCTTTGGGGGGCTTCTGGTTTTTTTGTTGTACAGCCAGCACAAGAAGGTGCAATTTTACGCTTTGGTAAGTTTATTGAGACTGTGGGGCCTGGTATGCACTGGATTCCAACCTTTATAGAATCTCGTAAAGTTGTTAATGTTGACCAGGTAATGTCGTTTAAAACATCAGGGCAAATGCTCACTAGTGGTGAGAATATTGTCTTTGTTGATGTGGCCGTTCAATATAAAATTGATACAACACCCGGCAGTAATGGCTTGCGTAATTTTCTTTTCGAAGTTGATGATCCTGTGGAGACATTACGTGAGGTGACAGATAGTGCCGTTCGTCAGGTGATAGGTGAATCAGAACTGAATGAAGTGCTTGCAACAGGCCGTGAGAAGATTCGCCAAGAAATTAAACAGCAGATTATTACAACATTAAAGCCGTTTCAAACAGGTATTCAGGTGACGGATATTGCTATGCAACCGGCAAAAGCACCTGAAGAGGTTAAAAGTGCGTTTGATGATGTAATTAAAGCACGTGAGGATAAAGTTCGTGTGATTGATTTAGCCAATGCGTATGCCAATAAGGTTGTGCCGATTGCACAAGGTAAGGGAGCGCGCTTAGAGACCGAGGCTAAAGCGTATAAAGCAAAGGTTATTGATGATGCTCAAGGTGACACGGCGCGGTTTAACGCGTATTTGCCAGAGTATAAAGCGAATCCAAAACTACTAAAAGAACGTTTGTATCTTCAATATATGGAAAGTATTTTAGGTAAAAACCAAAAAGTTGTGATGGATACTAAAGGTGGCAATAACCTCTTTTATTTACCTTTAGGCGATATGCTGGGTGGAAAAAAAGTCACGTCATATAATCCGGTGACTTTACAAAATCAATCAGCCAGTGCTCAGCAATCATCGTCGGTGAATACGAGTAATAATAGCAGTAATGTTGCTAATAATCAGCGTACTGCGTATCTACGTTGGCAAGGAGCACAATAATGCAAAAAAGTATGATGGGCCTTGCTACACTCATTATTATCGGTGGTCTTGCTTACAGTTCTATGTACACAGTTGAGCAGGGCTCACGAGCATTGCTGGTGCGCTTAGGTAAAGTTGAGCAGCAAGATGGTAAAGTCGCCTTGAAAATGCCAGGGCTACACTTTAAGTGGCCAGGTGTTGAAGGCGTTTTAACCTTTAATGCGCGTATTCAAAACTTATCGATTGATGCATCGCGGATCGTGACCAAAGAGAAAAAAGATGTGATTGTCGATTCGTTTGTGAAGTGGAAAATCGATAGCTTTGAGCGTTATTATACAGCCACTGGCGGTGATGCTCTTCGAGCACAAGTATTAATCAGTCAACAGGTCAATGATGGCTTACGTGCTGAATTTGGTAATGCGAGTATTCAAGAGCTGTTGGCCGGTGGGAAACGTGATCAAGTGATGAAAGGTATTCGTGATACCGTTGAGTCTAAATTGACTAATTATGGTATTTACGTCGTTGATGTGCGTATTAAGCAGATTAACTTGCCGACGGAAGTGGCAGATTCGGTGTTTGCACGTATGCGTGCAGAGCGTGAGCAAGAGGCATCGAAAATTCGTGCTGAGGGGCAAGAGCAGGCTGAAATCGTTCGTGCACGGGCTGATGCTCGACAAACTGAGATTTTGGCGCGTTCAGAGCTTAATGCACAAAAGCTTAGAGCTGCAGGGGATAAGCAGGCAGCATCTATTTATACTAACGCTTATTCGGTAGCACCTGAGTTTTATAGCTTTTATCGTAGTTTAGAGGCGTATAAAAACTCATTTGAGAGTGCTAATAATAAAGATAGTGTATTTGTATTACAGCCAAATAGTGAGTTTTTTAAATACTTTAACTCCACAGGTAAAGGCTAGAGCAAATATTTGTCTTTTATCTTTATTGCTTTTGTTTTATATAAAAATGCTGCATGATGCAGCATTTTTTTATGTGTTTTTGTGTGTATGAGAAATATCTTAAATATCTTAGTAAATAGTAGAAAAATCTGTTATATTGGTTCGGTTTTTGTGCGAATGAATGTGATTAATCTTTAAGCTAGGCGAAGAGAGAAGTAATGGGTAAAAATATCATTGTACTGGGGAGTCAATGGGGTGATGAAGGCAAAGGGAAGGTTGTTGATTTATTGACAGATAAAGCGGATATTGTCGTTCGCTTTCAAGGCGGCCATAATGCAGGGCATACCTTAGTCATTAATGGTGAGACAACCAAATTACGGTTGATTCCTTCGGGTATTTTACATGCGCATGTGCGCTGTATGATTGGCAATGGTGTGGTGCTGTCTCCCGCAGCGTTGATAGAAGAGATGCAAGAGCTTCAATCGCGGGGTATTCCAGTTGAGAAGCGTTTACGGATTAGCCATGCAAGTCCATTGATTTTACCTATTCATATTCGTTTAGATCAGGCGCGTGAAAAAGTACGGGGTAAGTCAGCTATTGGCACAACAGGCCGTGGTATTGGTCCAGCCTATGAAGATAAAGTCGCTCGTCGGGCATTACGCGTCGGAGATCTTGTGCATTTTGACCGAGTTGAACAAAAGCTTAAAGATATTCTTGACTATCATAACTTTACTTTGGTCCATTATTTTAATGAAGAGCCGGTGAGCTACGACGAATTACTAGCTGACCTTAAGTTGTGGGCGAAAGTGATTGTGCCGATGATGGGTGATGTTGCAGCAGAGTTAGATGTTGCACGCCGTGAAGCGAAAAATATTATTTTTGAAGGTGCTCAAGGCGTATTACTCGATGTTGATCATGGCACTTATCCGTATGTAACCTCATCGAATACAACTGCAGGTAATGCGGCCTGTGGTACTGGATTTGGACCTTTATACTTGAATGAAGTTTGGGGAATGACCAAAGCCTATACAACACGTGTGGGTGGTGGGCCTTTTCCTACAGAGCTAGATTGTGAGATTGGGGAGCGTTTAGCAAGCGTTGGTCGTGAGATTGGTACGGTAACGGGTCGTTCGCGCCGCTGTGGTTGGTTTGATGCTGTTGCTGTACGTCGTTCTGTACAAGTGAATAGTTTTTCAAGCCTTTGTATTACTAAATTAGATGTCTTAGATGGTATTCAGACCCTTAAAGTCTGTACGCATTATGAGATGGACGGAGAAAAGCACGTACTTCCTCCTGCTGATGCGGCTGACTATGAGCGTTGTGTTCCCGTGTATGAAGAGTTGCCTGGCTGGACAGAATTAACTCGTGGTGTGACCGAGTGGAGTAAGCTTCCTGTCAATGCACAACGTTATGTTCAGCGCCTGGCTGAGCTTGTTGGTGCACCGTTGCATATGGTATCAACGGGGCCAGAGCGCTCTGAGACGATAATATTGCAGCATCCATTTGAAAGTTTATAACGATGAACTTGAAAGAGGCGCCAGCAGGCGCCTTTCTTCTTTAATGTTGATGTATTTTGTACCTTAGTATTTTGGAGGCATTACTTTAAGTGTTTCAGCTTAAACATTATCAAACAACTGCACGAACTGAAGTAATTGCTGGTATAACAACTTTTTTGACAATGGCTTATATCGTTATCGTTAACCCAAGTATTTTGGCAACCACGCAGATGGATAAGGGAGCCGTATTTGTTGCAACTTGCTTGGCCGCAGGAGTTGCAACCTTGGCCATGGGGCTATGGGCGAACTTTCCTGTGGCGGTTGCGCCTGGTATGGGTATGAATGCTTATTTTGCTTTTGTTTTAGTTGGTGCTCAGGGGTATAGCTGGGAGAGTATGCTTGCTGCAGTATTCGTTTCAGGGGTCTTATTTTATATCTTAACGGTATTACGTTTACGCCACTGGCTAGTTGGGGCGATTCCAGAACCTTTGGTCTTTGCAATTACTGGTGGCATTGGCTTATTTATCGGTGTATTGGGCTTGAAAATCTCGGGTGTGGTTGTGAGTAGTCCAACGACTTTGGTGACCTTAGGGTCTTTGCATAAGCCTGAGGTTCTATTAAGCGTGTTTGGTTTTTTAATGATTGTCATCTTGGATTATTATCGTGTTAAAGGTGGCATATTAATTGGCATTATCAGCGTGAGCATTCTGGGCGCAGTTTTTGGTATTAATTCATTTCATGGCGTGCTAAGCATGCCACCTTCACTGGCGCCGACATGGTTGCATTTAGATATCCATGCTTTATTGCATGTTAGTATGATATCAGCCATTGTAACGTTTTTTATTCTCGTTTTATTTGATAATACTGGGACTATGCTAGGGTTGTTAGAGCAAGCGAGTTTACATCATGAGGTTAAAGGCCAACGCTTAACGCGCGCCTTTTATATAGAAAGTGCAGGAACTGCGCTGGGTGCTTTATTAGGGATAACGAGTTTATCTGCTTATGTTGAAAGCGCTGCGGGCATTGGTGCTGGAGGAAGAACGGGTTTAACCAGTGTTGTGGTGGCTGGATTATTTTTTATTATCTTGTTTTTTGCACCATTGGCGACCGCGATTCCAAGTTATGCGACAGCGCCTGTATTAGTGTATGTCGCAATTTTAATTTTTCGCTGTATAGTGAAGATAGATTGGCACCAGATACGTATTGCAGTACCGTGCTTTATCACGGTGATTATGATTCCACTTAGTTTTTCTATTGCAGATGGCATTGGTTTGGGAATATTAAGTTATTTGATTATTTACACATTGACTGGGAAAATAAAAGAGATTCCTTGTGGGTTATGGCTCATAGGGGTGTTATTTATTGGGCTGTTTTTTTTAGCCCATTAGAGTATAAAAATTTATGGTAAAAAAGAAGACAACAAATAAAAAAGCACAGCAAGATCCTCATGCTCGGCGTGAGGCAAATAAATATGAAAATCCGATTGCAAGTCGTGAGCATATTTTAGCTTTAATTAAAAAAGGAGCAGCGGCCGCATTATCGCGTGGTGAGATTGCTGAGCAGCTCGAGTTAAGAGATGAAGAGAGCTTAGAGGCATTGCGACGGCGGTTACGTGCGATGGAGCGTGATGGTCAGTTAGTTCGTAAAAAAGAAGGGTATTATCCGGCCGATAAATTTGAGCTGGTTGAAGGTCGAGTACATGCGCATAAGGATGGCTTTGGCTTTGTTTGCCTGGATGATGCGGATGATGTTTTTTTAAGTATTGGGCAGATGAAAGCGCTTTGGCATGGTGATATTGTTCAAGCACGTATCTCTGGTGTGAGTGCCAAAGGCCGTCGTGAAGGTACGGTTGTTGATATTGTTGAGCGTGGTGTTGAGCAAGTGACCGGACGATTTTTCACTTCAGCACGTGGCCATTATGTTGAGCCGGATGATAAAAAAACCAAACAACGTATTTTTATCACGGCTGAAAACGCCGGCGGTGCTGAAGATGGTCAGATGGTGAGTGTGTTAATTCTTTCTCACCCAAGCTACCGCCGTCAGGCTGACGGTCGCGTTGTTGAGATTCTTGGTGATTATATGGCACCGGGTATGGAAACGGATGTGGCACTGCGTGTTCATAATATTCCTCATGAGTGGCCTGAGGCTGTGCAAAATCAAGTGCAAGATTTTGGTGAAGAAGTTCTAGAAAAAGATAAAAAAGGGCGAATTGATTTAAGAGAATTGCCCTTAGTTACGATTGATGGCGAAGATGCACGTGATTTTGATGATGCGGTGTATTGCGAGGAAAAGGCCAGTGGTGGCTGGCGCTTATATGTTGCTATTGCTGATGTGAGCCATTATGTGCGCAAGGGCAGTGCCTTGGATAAAGAAGCGTTAAAGCGTGGTAATTCAGTGTATTTTTCTGGTCGCGTGGTACCGATGTTGCCTGAAGTTTTATCAAATGGTCTTTGTTCATTGAATCCGCATGTTGATCGGCTGTGTATGGTGAGTGAAATAACGATCAGCGCTGCAGGGCGTTTATCTGGGTATAAGTTTTATCCAGCGCTTATGCGCTCTCATGCGCGTTTGACTTATACAGACGTGAGCCAGATTTTAGAGCATGACGATACAAGATTAAAAGAAAAATATCGAGAGCTTGTACCACATTTACACAGTTTATATAGTATGTATCAGGTGTTATTAAAGCGCCGTGAAGAACGAGGGGCCTTAGATTTTGAAACGACTGAGCTGAAAGTATTATTTCGGTCTGATCGCAAAATCGAAAAAATTGTACCCTCAGCACGCAATGAGGCGCATCGCTTAATTGAAGAGTGTATGTTGTGTGCAAATGTTGCAACGGCACGCTTTTTACGTAAGCATAAGCTTGCTGCTTTGTATCGTGTGCATGAAGGGCCTAAGGCTGATAAAGTGGTTGATGTCCGACAGTTTTTCTCTGAGCTTGGTTTAAGTTTGTCGGGGGGAAGTAAACCCAGTCCACAAGATTACGCGATGGCATTAAAATCAATTCAAGGGCGTGATGATTTTCATATTGTGCAGACAGTGTTGCTACGCTCATTAATGCAAGCGGTGTATTCGCCTGAGGAGAAAGGCCATTTTGGTTTAGCTTATCCTGCGTATACGCACTTTACTTCACCAATTCGGCGTTACCCAGATTTACTCGTTCATCGCATTATTCGTCATCAGCTGAGCTTAACTGGTGGAGTCAGTTATAGTGAAGAGAAAATGCTGGAGTATGGTGAGCACTGCTCAATGACCGAGCGCCGTGCTGATGAAGCGACACGTGATGCCTTGGATGCCTTAAAGTGTGAATATATGTTGGATAAAATAGGTGAGCAGTTTGTTGGGACTATTTCAGCAGTCACTCATTTTGGTATTTTTGTCCAGATTAAAGATGTTTACATTGAAGGTTTGGTTCATGTTAGTCAATTACAAGGTGATTATTATCACTTTGATGGTACTCGCCATTGCTTGATGGGAGAGAGAACAAAGCGCTGTTATACTTTGGGTGATGAAGTTGAGATTGTTGTTGCAAATGTTAATCTTGATACGAAAATGATTGATTTTTCTTTGCTCGAGTTTTTGCAAGATAACTTACAAAGAAAAGGCAACTCACAGGGCACAAAAAAAACAGCTAAGAAAAAGATAGGGAAAAAAGTAGCTCAATCTAAAAAATCCACAGTGGCTGATGATAAACAGCCAGTAGCAGCTAAAAAAGCCACTAAAAAAAATTCAAATCGAAAAGCAAAGGTTAAAAATAACGCTAAATCTGGCAGATTTAAAGTGAAGAAAAAAAATAAATGAAACATTCCAAAGAACTGATTTTTGGCATTCATGCGGTGAATGCGCTTCTAAAACGTAGCCCTGAGCAGGTAAAGGTTGTGCACTTATTAAAAGGGCGCAGCGATGCAAAAATGGATCAGCTGGTGCAGTTAGCGCGTGAAGGTGGGGTGGCGATAGAGCGAGTCACTCGCAGTGCTTTAGACCGTTTAGTTCCCGAACAGACACATCAAGGCGTTGTGGCTCATTATATGGGGGGGCACAGTTATCATGAAGATGATTTGCATACGATTGTCGAAAAGACAGGGAAAAATGCTTGGCTATTAATTCTCGATGGGGTGGAAGACCCGCATAATTTAGGTGCTTGCCTGCGTACCGCAGAAGCTGCAGGTGTTACTGCGGTGATTGCGCAAAAAAATCGCACAGCTCCTTTAAGTGCAACGGCACGCAAGGTCGCCTGTGGCGCTGCAGAAACACTACCTTTTGTCTTGGTGACTAATTTATCCAGAACCATAGAAAATCTGCAGCAGCTGGGCTTTTGGGTAACTGGCATGGCCGGTGAAGCAGAGAAAAGCGTTTATGATGTTGATTTTTCGGGGCGTCAAGTGATTATCATGGGTGCAGAAGGTGCGGGTATGCGTCGCTTAACACGAGAGCATTGTGATTTTCTAGCGCATATTCCAATGGCCGGCGCGGTATCGAGTTTAAATGTATCAGTGGCAACAGGAATATGCTTGTTTGAGGCTGTGCGTCAGCGTCAGCTGCGGGAAAAATGAACGATAACTCAATCAATAATTTTCAGCTTTGTTTTATTGGCTTGATGACAGCGCTACCTCAGGAGTGCTTTGATTTGTGTTCTTGTAATACGCCCTCCG
>LVCQ01000076.1 GCA_001644975.1 Piscirickettsiaceae bacterium NZ-RLO1 | reverse complement strand
ACTATTGATGAAACGCTTGCTCGTTGTACTTGCCTTCTAAGTAAGAAGGCAAGAGCTAGGATGCTTATAGAAAGGCTTTTTCTTTGTATTTATGCTGTAACCCCGGGATGAATAGTTTTTGTATCATCTTGAGAAGCTAATTTTTCTCTCTCTTCTTGTGTGGCAAATTTCATGAGGTTATTGTAAGTTTGGTAGGCTGGATTTTCTCCTTTATCTTCACCGCTTCTTAAGGCTTGGTCCCATTCTGGAGCTGGAATTTTCAATAGATCACGAGCAGCTTCAATGTTCAGTTTTCCTCTGTTATATGATTCTGGCATATTGCTGCCATCTTGCTTTAGTTGAGATCTGTATTCAAACCAACCCTCGCGACGAGATAATACGCGTGCTAAGCTTTTTAGAGTGTGTTGAGGGCTGCTTGGATCACTCTTATCCAGTTTGCGCTCTAAACTGGCTGCGAGTCGTGCTTTATTTCTATCTGTTGAATTATCTGATGATTGTAGTTCTTGAGCTTGAGCTAGTGCTTTATGAATGAGTTTTTGTGCTGCTGCGTTCATAAGTTCCGAGTTTGTTGCGATGCTTTGAGCCGGATTTTCGCTTTGCATGGCTTTTTCAAGGCTAGGCATCAATGAGGGTTGCTCATCCATCGTTAAAGTAATAGTGACTAGCTGTGCTTGATATAGATTATCAGGTAAAATACATGCTTGATGAAGGTGTCTGGCGGCTGTTAATAGCTCTGTTTGCTCCTGAGCACTTACAGTTTGCACTGTTTTAGAGAGAGGAAGTAGACCGTTATCATGAAGAAGACTGATCGCGTTTTGGTATTGCTTGCTATCTTTCATGGCCTCCCAAGCGCTGTGAGTTAAAATTTTACTATCGCCCAGAATGCACGCTAATTCCTGGTATTCTGCACTGCTTTCTTGACCGTGAATTCTTGACCATACCTCTCGCCTCCAATAATTAGAATAGCTGAAAGGTTGTGAGGAGCCGGAAAAAGACAGAGGTTTTGCAGTTTGTAGGTCGGTAAATCTATCAGCATCAACTTTTAGAGTATCTGATGAGAAAAAATGGTCTCTATCGTCAAAGGCTACAATTGCACGGACAAGTAAAGCTGCTTCTTCTGCCTCTTGCTCGATAGCTATTAAGTTTTCTAATGATAATGTCTTATTATCACCAAGGACGGCGACGGCTGTTGCAAATGTTGGATCAGTTTGAATGCGTTTCCAAGCTGCTCTAACCCATCGTTGAGTTTCTGGACTATCTAAATCGTAGGTAAATCTATCGGCAAGAGCGCAGGCCGCTCGTTGATACTGTGCTAGAGTCTCGGAATTCTTACGATTTTTTAGTTCTGCTAAATTTTTTTTAGGGGTGGGTATTCCTATCTCTTGATATAGGGATAGATAAAATTTCTGTGCTTGTTGATTAGCGTAAAGGTGTCTCCATGATTGGTAAGTCAGGCCTTCTAGCTGAGCAATAGCAATAACAGCATTTTGTAGGTATGAGTCGTGCTTTAGTTCACCTTGGGCCTCCGCATCTGTATAGTTAACTTTTGCTTCTTTAAACTTCTGGATGGCCAATTCGTAACTCATAAATTTTAACCTCTATTATTCTTAGTTTTTTAATTAAAGTTTTTTATTTTTATATGTTAATTAGTTTTTATGAGTCTTTCTCCAGGATTAATTATATTTTTATGTTTTAGATGTTTATCTGTATGGTTATTGCTAGTATAATTCTCACTTACTTAAATACATCAGAAACATGTTTAGTCTATTTATATGATAAAAATTCAAAGGGTGTAATTGTAAAAATAATGATAATTATAAGTTTTAAGTAAACTTAAATTTACAGGTGACTTAATGGCTTTTTTGATACTGTCGAATATGCTTTGCTGTGTAGAGTGTTATTTTGAATGTATATTTTAATTTTAATTTTAATTTTAATTTTAATATTAATTTAATTGTTATCTGTATAAATACATGCGGTATATTACATAAAATATTTTTTTTAATAAAATTAAATAATAATATTTTATGTGTTTTAATATTTTAATCTCGGGGGAATATAACCGAGTATGCCAAGGTGTATTGTATGTTTGTATTGTAAAATGATTCTGGAATCCATACAGACATTTCATAAATCCGCAGTTGTAGTAAGTGATGTTGAAGCACGATCAATTGCTGGGTTTGCCAGTGAGCGTGCATAGACAGGGCTATATTGTTAGCAGAAAAAAGCCATATGTTTAATATACACGTGACTGGCAGGTGAAATAATTAGCTGACTGTTAATTGATAGGATTTTGTTTTTGTTTTGATTAAATGGGCGAATATGACGCAGACGGCGGCGATGAGTAAGATTAACGGCAGTGTATATAAAGCATGGCTGTATACCGTGCTTGAATAGACGCGAATGCCATGTGAGAGTGTGCCATCCCATTCAAGGTCAAGAATTTCACCGATGCCACGCTGCATTGTCAAACCGCCAAGCATGGTTAAAAAATTCACAAAGGCAATCGCGGTGCCGGAGTACTGAGTAGGCATATGTTCTATAGCAAGAGGGAAAACGGCGATTTCTGCGCTAGCGAAAATGCCAAAAGCCAGTAGTAAAATGCATAATAGTGTGTAATTTAATCCAGGGATGGCAATCACCAGGTAAATAATCGTTGCTGCAATTAAAATATTAACAAAGATGAGTTGTAGGCGTGCTGTGCGTAAACGGTCAGATAACCAGCCTTGCAGTGGTGAGCCGATAGCCCAGCCGAGAAAAATTAATGAGGTTGCAAAGGTGGCATGTGCGGTTGACAGGTGGTGGGTTTGCGTTAAAAACGGAATACCCCAGAGTGAAGCAAATACCGAGTTTGGCATAAACAATGCGCCACCGGCTAAGCCGACCAGCCAAAGGTAAGGTTGCTTGATTGTCAGTAAAAAGCCTTGAAAAATTTCTTTTGAAGACATTTGTTGTGAAGTGTGATTAGTCGAAGTTGAGTGAGGATTGCGGACAAAAAAGAAGAAAATAGGCGCGAGAATAAAACCAAATAGGCCGATCGTAATGAGTACGGGCTGCCAGTTAAAGTGTGTGACTAAAGCAGCTAATGAGTTTTGTCCTGCCATAGCACCGACAAAGCCAAGACAGGTGACGAGCCCTGCAATAAGTGCGAGGCGATTATGTGGCAGGATGGTCGCCCCTAACTTTAATATACCAACAAAGGCAAATGCAGAGCCAAAGCCTTGCAAAAAACGCCCAGCATAAGCGATGGTGATATGGTCAGTAGGTGCAATGCCAGTCAGAATTGTGCCAAGTGCGCAGGCAATAACGGCCAGAGTCAGGAGTTGATGGGCACGAAAGCGATCAAATAACGGGCCAACGATGAGCTGCATGGGTGTATACGCATAGAAGTAAAAGCCTGCGAATGTGCCAATAGAGGTAGCGCCGACATTAAAGTAATGCATTAATTCTGGAATCATCACACCTGGACTAATGCGCAGGTAATATTCATACATATAGAAAATCGCCCCTAAGGCGATAATAAACCAGCTGATTAATGTGGATTTAATGATGGTTGGTTGGTTCACGTAGGATCCCTTCTCTGTTTTTAGCAATGTATTAATGCAAGCTTGAATTGACTGAACTCTATCTTATTGGAGTCACCGCACTTGTCAAATTTTAGAATATATTTTGAATATGTTTTTGTATTTAGGGTGATTAAAGCACTGACCGTAAGGTATAATGTATATACAAAGGCAGTAAGTGCTAGGAAGACAAGGTATAGAAATTAGGTTAAGTGGTAATATTAAGTAGTAATATAGAGTTATAAGTTTTAGAGTAAGAGATTAGTTCAGTGAATCAAAGCCTATATCCTTGGCATTACAAAGCATGGCAACAATTAGTACAAGCACGGCAAGCTAAGAGTATGCCTCATGCTGTATTATTACATGGACCATCGCAAACAGGTAAACTGTCTTTTGCGCGTCAGCTTGCTGCCTTTTTGCTGTGTCAGCAACCTCAGCCTCAAGGGGCTTGCGGTGGTTGTCAAAGTTGCTTGCTTTATCAAGCGGGCAGCCATCCTGATTGTACAGAGTTGGCTGCTGAGTCAAACGGGGTAATTAAAGTCGATCAGGTGCGTGCATTGATCGCAAGCTTGCATACTGCACGGCATCAGTTAGGCTATCGTGTTATTCTTGTTAATCATGCTGAATGTATGAACAGTGCTGCGGCTAATAGCTTTTTAAAAACGCTAGAAGAACCGCCGGAGCATACGGTGATTCTATTAATGAGTTCACAGCCTGGACGGTTATTACCAACAATACGCAGTCGTTGCCAGCAGTTTTCTTTACAGCCGTTAAAGGCTGAGGTCTTGACTTGGCTACAGCAGCAAAATCCACAGCTGACTGTGATAGAAGCGACGCGGCGTTATCAGTTATTAGGTCATGCGCCATTAAAATTATTGGATGAAGCGTATATCGCTGATTATTCTCAGCAGATTGACCTTTGGTTAAATGTTTTAGAAGGTAGCCAAACAGTGCGTTATGGCAGTAAGCCTTTACAGCTAGTTAATCAGTTAGTTCATTGGTCACGCTTATGTTCTTGGTTGCTTAAGGCGGCTTTTGGCCAGTTATCTGAAGGTGATCAAAGGCTAAACCAGCGCCTTATAAGTATTGCTGGCCGTATTCAACCTCAAGCTTTATTGATGTTTTATCAGCAGTTGCAGCAATCGATTAAGCAGCTAGCAGCACACAATAGTTTGAATGAGGCGGTGTTGCTGGATGGACATTGGGTATCTTGGCAAAGGTTGGTGCGAGTATGAGAGTGACGTTGTGTTGTGCGACGACGGCTGATCTTACTGCGGCTTATTTACCTTTTATCCAGCAAGGCGCTTTGTTTGTCGCTATGACTGATGTTTTACCGATGGGGACAGAGCTAGAACTAAAACTGCAATTGCCTGATCAGAGTATTGCAATTGTATTTGGGCGAGTAGTGTGGCGTGTGCCGGTGGTAACTGAAATGTTTGATCACATCGGTGTTGGTGTACAGTTGATTGGCTCAGCTGGCATTAAAATAGCTCAAAAAATTAAAACGCTATTAGATGAAAAATAGAAATTAAATTAAAAATTAATTATATCGAGATGAAATTATGTTTGTAGATTCACACTGTCATTTAAACTATTTTCTAGAAGATGATCAATTAGCTAAAGTGATGGTTCGTGCTGAGCAGGCACAAATCTCGCATATGTTATGTGTGGCGGTTAATATGGAGCGTTTAGGGGAAGTGATTAAGATTGCTGAAGATTATGCTGAGGTGACTGCCTCTGTTGGTAAACATCCAACCGAAATGGCCGGTGTAGAACCGAGTGTCGATGATTTAATTCGCTATGCCAGTCATCCGAAAGTCGTTGCGATTGGTGAGTCTGGTTTGGATTATTATTATGGGGCTGATCATAAGAGTATTCAGCAACAGCGCTTTACTCAGCATATTCAGGCAGCGGTAAAAACACAATTGCCGTTAATTGTCCATACCCGTGATGCACGAGAGGATACAATTAAATTATTGACGGATGTTGGGCAAGGTAACTGCCCTGGGGTATTGCACTGCTTTACTGAAAGTTGGCAGATGGCTAAAGCCGCACTGGATTTAGGTTTTTATATTTCTTTTTCGGGTATTGTTACCTTTAAAAATGCGAAAGAGTTACAAGAAGTCGCTAAAAAAGTGCCTTTAGATCGAATCTTAATTGAGACGGATGCGCCTTATTTAGCACCAGTCCCTCACCGTGGTAAGCAAAATCAACCGGCTTTTGTAAGTCATGTCGGGCAGTTTGTAGCGGATTTACGTCAGATGACGGTAGAAAAAATGGCAGAACTGACTGCAAATAATTTTTATCAGCTATTTACTAAGGCGAGCTCATTTCGTAAATAAATAAGTAGTAACTGATAGTTATAGCAAAGTTAAGTGAGAGCAAAGCCTAGCTTTTCATAATGATATTTAATATGACCAATATGCTTAATGCCTGCTTGATAGTTTTCACAAGCGTCTTTTTTTATTTCTTTTTTGCCATTGATGGTTTTAACTCGCGTTAGCCACCATTGGCCAAATAGGTCTTCTTCAAGGTGAATGCGATAGCTGTCACTGTGCTTTTCCCAAGTCAGTGTAAGCCAGTCTTGAGTTGTGTTAGCCATAAATCTATCCGCGTTTTTTGATGAGCTTATCATACTGCATAAATTTTGATAAATCATCTACTGCCCCTTATGATAGGGCAATTTTATATTGCGCTGGTGTTTGGCAGGTTATATAAATTGTATAAATTTTATTTTAATTAAAGAGAGTACTATGTTACCAGAGTGGGTGAATGGATTGGGTTATATCATGAGTTTAGGGGCAATGGCAGGTGCTTACCTTGTCGCGCGTCGTATCCCGATGTGGGCTTTTTTGCTGTGGTCGGTGACGAATCTGTATGAGTTTTGGGTGGCGGCATTTTATTATCATAATATTTGGATGAGCGTACAGTTTGGCTTTTTCTTTTTAAATTCTATTTATGGGATTTATTCATGGAAAAAACATCCAGTTAAAACTTAATTTAATTTACTTAAGGTTGAGCTTGATCACATTTTTAAAGCTATTGCATAATAGCAAAGTGGCTAAAAAAACAACTGATTGGGGTTGTATTTGGGTTTTGACTAAATTAACTTGAGATAGATAACGCATTATTATGGTTAAAGGAATATAGCGATGGAATTACGTTTGGATGGCAAGGCGGCTATTATTACAGGAGCAGCAAGTGGTTTAGGCTTATCAATTGCAGAAAAATATGCACGTTCTGGTGCTAATGTTGTGATTGCTGATTTAAACCCAGATCAAGCACGTGAAGTGGCAGCAAGGATTGCGAAGAAAAATAAAGTGACAGCTGTTGGTATTGCGATGGATGTGACCTCGGAAGAACAGGTTAATGAAGGTGTGCAAAAAGTTGCAAATGATCTGGGTACTGTGGACATATTAGTCAGTAATGCAGGAATACAAACGATTGCTCCTATTGTTGAATTTGATTATAAAGATTGGAAACGGCTTTTAGATATTCATATTAATGGAACATTTTTAACAACAAAAGCCTGTATGCAACAGATGATTCGATCCGGCCGTGGTGGCAGTATTATTATTATGGGGTCGATTCATTCGGTCGAAGCATCGATGAATAAATCTGCGTATGTGACGGCTAAACATGGCTTATTAGGTTTTACGCGTGCGCTTGCTAAAGAGGGTGCGATACATAATATTCGAGCGAATCTGATTGGCCCAGGTTTTGTGAAAACACCTCTGGTTGAAAAGCAAATCCCTGAACAAGCAAAGACGTTAGGGATCAGTGAGGAGGAGGTTGTTAAAAACGTTATGCTCGGCAATACAGTGACAGGTGAGTTTACAACACTGGATGATATCGCAGTTTTAGCCTTGATGTTTGCTGCTTTTCCAAGCAATGCGCTCACCGGTCAGTCGATGTTGGCCACGCATGGTTGGCACATGGCCTAATAGTTCATGTAGACCTAATTTTAGCGATTTGGGGTAGGATACCTTGGTGTATTTTATTCCTTATTTTGGCTAACGATCTAAATTCTAAATATTAAAATTTATGATAGAATGCCTATCAATCTGATCACTATTGCATTAATGATGACGGGTTGTTTCATCACATTTTCAATGTGTTGCCTATTTAAAAACTAACATAGTTAAATTGGACTTTTGCTTGAATTAAATTTTTAATAAAATAAATAATTTAATATATAATTGCTGGTTTAATTTGGATTTAAACAGATTTAATTAAGCTTATTATAATGCATTGAATTATAACTTATTTTTAGATAAGCCTAACTCTCCTTGCTTTGACAGGTTAATTTTTCTGGATTTAGAAGTGCCGAGGAGGATGCTTTAAATTGATGGTGAGACTTGTAAATGTGTTTTCGACCCCTTAGTATGGGGATAGATTTTTTGGTGAGACCTAAGTATATAAGGAATATTGCATGGCAATATCGTGTGAGCTGTTAAGCTGTTTGCAGTCTGGCTTGGTGGCATCGTGCCAACCGGTGAGCGGTGGGCCGATGGACCAAACGGCTATTATTGTCGCAATGGCTCAAGCTGCAGTGGCTGGAGGAGCGGTTGCTGTGCGCATTGAAGGCATTGAGAATGTGCGAGCGGTTAAGTCAGCGGTCAGTGTTCCTGTAATTGGCTTGGTGAAGCGTGATTTAGCAGACAGTACAGTACGAATTACGGCGTTATTGAGTGATGTGACTGACCTTGCTGCGGCGGGTGCGGATATTATTGCCTATGATGCAACGTTACGAGCGCGACCGGTGAGTGCTGTGCAGTTGCTTGAGCAGATTCACCAATGTGGCAAGGTTGCTATGGCCGATTGCTCGAGTGAAGAAGATGGCATGGCTGCTTGGCAGCAGAGTGCTGAGTTAATCGGGACAACCTTATCGGGTTATACTGAAGATTTACCGACACCCTTGGCGCCTGATTTAAACTTAGTCAAGCAGTTAAGCCAAGCAGGCTGTTATGTCGTTGCTGAGGGGCGCTACAACTCCCCTGAGTTGGCAGCTGCAGCGATTGCACATGGTGCATTTTGTGTCACTGTGGGCTCTGCCTTGACACGAGTTGAACATATTTGTCAGTGGTTTTGTGAGCAAATGCAAGAACAGGCATCAGGGCAAGTGGTAACACCATGATTTTAGCGCTTGATCTAGGTGGAACGAAGTTGGCGGCAGCCTTGTTTGATGGAGATAAGTTATTCGAGCGCCAGCAGCGGGCAACACGAGCAACTGCTGATTGTGAGCAATTAAAACAGCAATTATCTGAGTTGATTGCAGAGTATACTGGCCGTTTTGATGCTATCAGTATTGCCTGCACCGGAGTGATTAAAGATGGCCGGATGACGGCAGTGAATGCGAATAATTTGGGGGGAATACTTGATTTTGCTTTGGAAGAATTTTTAAAGCAACAGGTTGATTGCCCTATTTTTATGCTCAATGATGCACAAGCTGCAACCTATGGTGAGGCGAAGATTCGTGGTCAAGTCGGACAATTGGCGTTTATTACACTGTCGACAGGAATTGGTGGTGGTGTGATTGTTAATGGCCAGTTATTGCAAGGAGCCAGTGGTCATTTAGGCCATACTGTGGTTGACCCGGCCGGGCCTTTATGTGGTTGTGGTCGGCGTGGTTGTGCTGAGGCTCTTGCATCTGGAACGGCATTGGCGGTACTGGGCTCAGAAGCTTTAGGCAAGACGGTTTGTGCGCGTGAGTTAATAGAATTATCGGTTTCAGAGCCGAAGGCCGCTCAGATTATGATGCGAGCCGTATCCGTATTGGTTAGCTTAATTGCCGATATGCAAGCAATTTTCGAAATCAATCATATTGTCATTGGTGGAAGTGTTGGCTTAAATCCCGTATTTTTTTCTCAAGTAAAACAGACGTTGAACGGCTTACCTGACTTTTGTCGTCCTCAGGTGGTTGAACAGGCAAGATTAGCAGAAGATGCGGGTTTGTATGGGGCAGCACAATGGGCGTTGCAAGCACAAGGCCAACATGCTGATCATCAATTAAAGAAGTAACGAAAGGAAGTAATAATGGAGCTGCATAATTTTGGTTGGCTTAATTACACTGTGCTTTTAATTTATTTACTCAGTGTGTTAAGCGTGGGCATTTACTTTGCAAAACGGCAGAAAAAGGCAGATGATTACTTTAAAGCCGGCGGGCGTATCCCTGGCTGGGCGGCGGGTCTCAGTATTTTTGCAACGACCTTAAGCTCAATTACTTTTATGTCTATTCCGGAGAAGTCTTATACCGCGGATTGGACCTTTGTGATTGCTCAGTACGTTACCATTTTAATGCTGCCCTTAGTGTTTATTTATTTTATCCCATTTTTTCGTCGTTTAAATATTACCTCTGCTTACGAGTATTTAGAAGCACGTTTTGATGTTAAAATGCGTGTGTTTGGTAGTCTATCTTTTATGTTATTTCATATTGGGCGTACAGCAATTATCTGTTACTTAACTGTGATTTCTTTACACTCTTTTGTTCATATTAATCCATATTTATTGCTGGGAATGATAGGGATATTGTGTATTGTTTATACGTTTTTAGGCGGTATTGAAGGGGTGATTTGGACCGATGTTATTCAAGGCATTTTATTATCTACAGGCGCCTTACTGGTCTTAATTATTGCCTGTCTTAAGGTGAAAGGTGGGGTGAGTGAGGCAGTTAGTGTTGCCGTGGCGCATCATAAATTTTTCTCTGCACATGATTGGCAGTTTAGTTGGACACAGGCGACGGTGCCAGTATTGATGATGGGCGCTTTTTTTAGTAATTTGCAGCAATATACTGCTAGCCAGGATGTGGTGCAGCGCTATATGACGACAGAGTCGATGCAGGAGAATAAACGTTCTTTGATTACAGTGGCAAAATTTACAGCGGTTATTCCGCTGATTTTTTTTGCAATTGGTACCGTGTTATACGTATTTTATCAGCAGAATCCAAACTTGTTGCCAAAGGGTTTTAATAGTGCTGAGATTTTACCTTACTTTGTTGCAACTCAAGTGCCAGCAGGCTTGTCGGGGTTGATTATTGCTGCTATTTTTGCAGCATCACAATCGAGTATTTCAAGCAGCTTAAATAGTATTTCTGCCTGCTTTACCACGGATATTAAGCAGCGTTTATTAAAGCCTGATTGCTCAAATGATGATTTAGTGACTGCACGTTGGGTGATTGTTATTGCTGGTATGTTGGGTGTTACAGGAGCTGGATATTTATTGATTACGAATGAAAGTCAGGTATGGGATGCATTTTTTAGTTTGTTAGGTTTAGTCGGTGGCCCGGTGACGGGTTTATTTGTGCTTGGAATTTTCAGTCGGCAAGCGAATGCATTGAGTGCTTTATTTGGTGTTGTTTTTGCGATTGCGGCCTTATTAATTGCTCGCTATATGAGTGATTTAAACTTTTTCTATTATTCTGCAATCGGGACATTAATGGTGGTGATTGTTGGCCATATTCTGGGCTATTTATTAGTACCTGCGGATCAGCAACGAAAAATTGCTGGGAATACGATATTTACTCAGTGATAGATTTGATTTAGATTTACATGCACCTGGATACGAAATGAGTTGTGTAAACAATATATAAACAGTGTTTATAGAGGAAAAGACGATGAGTAAAAACTTCCAAGGTATTTATCTACCATTGATGACGCCTTTTAATGAGGACGGTTCGTTAGCATTGGATAAGCTAGCTAATATGATGGATTATCAAATTAATAAGGGTGTGGCTGGCTTTTATGTGGGAGGAAGCTCGGGAGAGGGCTTTTTGCTGAGTGAAGCTGAGCGTGCTGAAGTGATTAAAGTGGCTGCTGAGGTCAATCAGCAACGGGTTGGCATGATCGCCCATGTTGGCGTGATTAGTACAGACTTAACGGCGCAACTCGCTGATGTGGCGGCAAAGGCAGGGTATGATGCAATTTCAGCGACACCACCGTTTTATTATGCGTTTAGCCAGGAAGAAATTCACCAGCATTATGTTTACTTAGCCGAGCAGTGCCCATTACCGTTATTATTATATAATATTCCAGGGACAACCGGCATTAGCTTCAATGTTGAGCAATTATTGAGCTTAATGGAGCATCCACGCATCATAGGCTTAAAGCATACGACAACGGATATGTTTTTAGTTGAACAATTGCGTCAGCGTTCAGAAGATGCGGTGATTTTTCATGGTGAAGACAGCATGCTATCAGCCGGTTTATTTTATGGTGCGAATGGCGGGATTGGCTCGACCTATAACATTATGTCTGCAAGTTATATCAAGCTTTATGAGCATGCTCAGTGTGGTGAGATGGATGAGGCATTGAAACTACAGCATCAGGTAAATCATGTGACGGATGCGATATTAAAGATTGGTTTATTTCAATCACTTAAATATTTGATGCAGTTGCGTGGTGTTGACTATGGGGTTTGTCGCAAGCCGTTTTTGCCACTGACTCAAGAGAAAAAACAAGCCTTAGAGCAATTAATGGATAATAATCCTTGCTTAAATTAACTAAATTAAACTATAAAACCATGTAATTGAAACTGTTAATTGGCATGATCTGGGTGAATTTGATATTCAACTTCATCGAGATTAATGCCACGTAAGCGAGCAATGGCGCGAGCGACACGGAGGATATCGCGGTGATCATTGTTCGCCTCAAAGCAAATAATGGCTGTTTTCTTGCCTTGTTTGACTTCTAGCTGCCAGCGTCGTATATCCATAATTGCCTTAAATTGAAATGTTCATTTTGCAGACAGTATATTCTAAGCTATTACAGCGAAGTTCGAAACTCCTGAATGACAAAAATATAGGATTAAACCAGTCAAATTACTTTTATCTAGATTGTAGTTGTAATAGCCAAGTTATGTGTAAGTTAATCATTTATGTATATTTTATTATTGAATTTGTGAGACTGCCCCTTGAAGATCCCACGATTGAACTTGAGCTGAGACAGCCGTATGTCTGCCAAAAAGAAGACAAGCCGTTTTCACCTTCAGCTTGCGTCAATTGAGGTTGGAGCTGCTTGAGCAGGCCAGATTGTAGGTTATTGCCTTGCAACTGATACAGCCGTTCAATACTGTCTATAGCTAAATCCTAAATGTATGGCATAATAACTTATTGAATAATTGTAGAATTAAACAAGGAATGTGCCATGGGGTATCCAGTTGAATTCAGACGGAAGGTCTTTAAGTTAAAAGAAAAGAAAGGGCTAACTTATGAGGAAGTTTCAGAGCTCTTTGGCGTTTCAATGAGGACGCTGTTTCGATGGAATACAAGAATAGAAATAAAAAAGAAGGCACCAAAACCTCGAGCGATTAACTTAGAAGAACTAAAGAATGATGTAAAAAGTCATCCGGATAGTTACGCCCTCCGTCATCTGAAGTGCAACACTACTCTATACTAAGCCGCCATCAAATACTCTAAAAAAACATGATTAGGTGAGCGATAATTCAAACTCGCTCTTCTTCTGGTGTTCAATGTATGCTCTATTTTTGCTATTTCTTTGTCACTAATTTCATTAAAATCCGTCCCTTTAGGTAGAAAACGCCTTATCAAACCATTTGTGTGTTCATTTAGACCTCT
>LVCQ01000075.1 GCA_001644975.1 Piscirickettsiaceae bacterium NZ-RLO1 | reverse complement strand
TACTACACATAATATTACAGTGAATAACTCATCTAATTGGTATGTAAAAATTGTCGGTATTAGCCCGTTTCAACCTGCTTACTTTATCGACCAAACCAGTAATGTCTATTCTTCAGAACTTAATTACACCGTATCAAAAGACAGTTCCGCACAATATGGCTTTGCTTTTAGCTTTAACGGCAGCACAGACTTTAATGTTGCTTATACCATCACGGCAATAGATACCAGTCAAAGCGCAGATGCCGATCAGAAAAAAACAAAGTCCTGCACTTTTATTGTCGGTGCCAACGGCCCTGCAGATCCAAATATTCATGTTGAGAATTACCAAGGGGCGCAATGCAGCTATCAAATAATTGAAGGTCAAGGTGAAAACTTCACTTTAGAGTAACTCTAGTAAAATCTCACATTAATACTTTACTATACAGTACAGTACATCTACTAAAACTAGAGTTTTAAACATATTAGCCGGCCAGATAATTTTATCAGCCCGGCTGTTTCCATTAAGATAATTATCAAAAAAACAATATTGACGCTTTAAAATTAATTTATTTAAGTTAATAACTTTTTAACATCACCCTGAATGTTGCCTGACTTATATTATTTTGATTAGGCATAACCTGCATCACCCGGCAATGTGGTTTTACTGCGGATTGGAAAAATGCACCGCGTAAAACATGATTTTGCCCCATTGTTACCCACTCATAATAAGAAGCCAGCTGATAATTAATATTAAAACGGTTATGATAAATAGACCGATTCGTCGTTAAGTTCGGCCCTGTCCCATAATAATCACAAATACTCTGCTTTGCCATCGCTGTATAAAGCGCTTGCTGCCACTTGGAATTTGTTGGCAACTGCACCGCTAAACCTGTTTTATTACGTAACCAAGAAAAGTACTGCTGAATTTGTTCAAAAGATAAATTCGTGACAGGTTGATCACCGGTTATTGGCGCGCAAAAGCCACTGGCTTGACAAAACTTGGCATAATCGTTCTTTGTCACAGTATGTACACTCAATGCAAAAGTTTGACCTGCCTGTTTAATCACCCGCATGGTTATTTTATTATTTTTACCTAAAGGTAAATAACAATAAGCACCTGATTTAAAACCAGTAAGTGCCGAGGTACATATTGGCTCTTGCAATACTACTGATGTTTTACTACTTTTTGGTGCATGATGCACGACTGGCGGTGTATTAACCTTTGGAATTTTTTGAATAACGTTTGTTTGTTGTTGCTTTATCTGTTTCGCTTTGACTACTGTTTTCTCAGCATTTGAGGTTGTTTCAACAGGCGCTGCTACTTTAACATCCGACGGTTTTTCCTTGGGTTTTACCTGCGCTTTATCTTGATTTATCTTTAATGCTTGATCTTTTTCAGGCTCTTTTTTCTTAATAACCGACTGCTGTTTAATTTTTGGCGTTTCTGTTGTGATTTTTGCTACAGTTTGTGTTTGTGTTTGTGTTTGTGTTTGTGTTTGTGTTTGTGTTTGCGAAGATGATGGCACAATGGCTGTTTCTTCATCATAAGGGTCTGCCGTTACCGCTGCATTGGCTGAGTTAAGCGCCTGCCCATGATGCAGCGCAAGCAGCGCGTTATTCTTACGCATTAGATAAAATAAGCTCAAGGCCATGACAATAATAATAATACACAAGGAAAATACACTCATTTTTGCCAGTGAAAACCAATTTGTTTTTTGATCTTTTTTGTGTAAACGCTCAAGTAGTTTACTGGCTGAAGCTAGACGTTTTTTACGCTTAAGGGCCAACATATCTCTAATAATCAACCATAGCCAATCTGGAATATGGATAATTTTCTCAATGACTAGATTATCTTCAAGCGCTTTTAAAGCCGAACATTTATTATATGGATGTTTCCCAGTTAGTAGCTCATAGAAAATACAGCCTAAAGCGTAAATATCATCGCTGGGGTGTGGCTCTTCACCACAGAGCATCTCATAACTTGCATACGCCGGTGTAAATGCCGCCAATGCAACCGGATCAAAAATCGATACATCATCTTGCCCAGCCTGTAACGGCCGAATCGTCCGCGCAATACCAAAATCTAGCAGCTTCACCACTTCTGTGGGAGTAACAATAATATTACCCGGCTTTAAATCTGAATGCACAATGCGGTGCTCATGGGCATGCTCCAAACCTTTTGCCGCCTGAATAATAATATGCAATACCGACTGAAAGTGACGACGATGCAATTTCGTCGACTCGCCAACAAGCTCAACCTTATGATCGAGTAGCCACTCTTTAAGCGATTTACCCTCAACAAGCTCCATGGTTTTATAAACAACATCATCATCGCGATCAAAATCATAGACATTGACAATATTAGGGTGCGCGAGTTGTTGCTCTTTATACGTCTCACGTTGTAGTGCTAACAAGGCTTTATCCATATGCTGAATGCCTTGATTTAAGACTTTAATGGCAACGAAAGGGTAACTCTCTCCCACATCCTCTTTATGCTTATCCAAGGCCTTATAAACCTGCCCCATGCCACCGACACCAATCAGCTCTATAAGCGTAAAACGCTCTTTTAATGTTAAACCGATCAAGGACTGCTCACTCTCTTCAACTTGAGCAGCTGCACCGCCCTTTTTATCAAAAAGTAGGGTTTTCGTCTCGTCCACGCTGTACCTCAATTATGCAAATTCAAATCGACAATCACTGCTGTTAAATTATCACGCGCTCGTGTCTTTAAAGTTTGCTCAACCAGCCTCTGACAACATTGCTCAGCCGTTGCTTTATGCACGGCTACGATGTGTTTTAAATCAGCGATAGATAGCTCTCCTGACAAGCCATCCGTACACAGCAAAATACGCAAAGGAGCCGTGACACTGAACTCACACTGATCTAACTGTAAATGTGCTGAAACACCCACTGCATGTGTTAAGCGATTGGCATATGGATGGTTATCAACTTCTTTGGCCGAAATCACCCCAGCTTCAAGCAACTGCAAAACATAGCGATGATCTTGCGTCACTTGCTTAAAATCCTTATGATCGAGCACATAAGCTCGGCTATCACCCGTCCACAAAAAAGCCACTTTATTTTCGTGTGCAGCCGTGATACAAACGACCACAGTACTGCCGACAGACTTATTAATTTCTTGAGAAAATAAGTAAATTTCATGATGACGCTGATGTAATTGTTTAGATACTTCAGCCACCTTGTCAGCCAGAGACATTGTTGCATCAAGTCGGGCAAACGGTGATGCCAACACAGCACTTGCTCGTTCACCAAATGCGCCTCCGCCCATGCCATCAGCAACCACGAACACCCCAACATCTTCTTGTATTAAATAAGCATCCTCATTATGATCACGTACATGCCCACAGTGAGACGCCCCTGCAGATGCGCACAAATGCCTATTTTTTTTCTTTTTAAACCACAAAAGAATACTACCCCCATACATTGAAGGCTCTATTGTAGCGAAGAATGAACGAAACTTCTCTTTTTCTTAAACCCAATTACATACCAGCAATGATGAACAATCATCTTTAATAACATTTAATCTTATTTAGAATCAATTTTCTAGAAAAAAACCAACATCGAAAACATCCAAATAAACTACACTTTACCCTAGCTAATTAGTGTAAAAATATAGATTCAAGTAAATTTAAATAGGTTGAAGCCACACCACTTAAAGTAATGATAATTTTAATGCTTAAGAGATAGTTAAGATAACAACAGTTAAGGAGGCAGCTCTGTGTTCAAAGTAAAAACAGCCCTAGTCACCTTTATTATATTCTTTAACATAAGCTCTTTTGCAAAGCTTGAAAAAGTCACCCTCACAACCGGTGAGTGGCAGCCATTTGTCTCTCAAACACTGCCAGAAAACGGCATTGCTGCCAAAATTGTCACCGCTGCATTTGCTGCTGTTGGCATCCGTGTCAAATACCAGTGGTTGCCATGGAAACGCGCCTATAACAGCGCCCTTGACGGTAAAGCTGACGGCAGCTTTCCTTGGTCTAAAGCCACTCAACGTGAAAAAAACTTTCTCTATAGCCAACCATTGGTCGTCTCCAAAACCGTATTTTACCATTTAAAAAGCAAGCCTTTTACCTGGAGCCATTATAGTGACCTTAGAGGCAATACTATCGGTGGCAGCCTAGGCTATAGCTATGGCGATGCATTTGCAGCAGCAATTAACAAAAAACACTTTAAATATCAAATCAGCAAAACCGACACCCTCAACTTGAAAAAATTGCTTAAAGGGCGCATTGATATTTTTCCATGCAGTATAGAAGTCTGTGATACCCTCATTAAGCAATTAGGCCCTGAGGCAAAAGCAAAACTGACTTATTACAAAGAAAAACCATTAGAGACGACAAGTTATTATTTAATCGTCTCTAAAAAGCTAGGCAATCATACAAAAATCATCAATAAATTCAATAAAGGACTCAAGTTAATCGGTAGATAAAGCTTAACTCACTAAATAATAACTACATCACTCATCTAAATACTGATCTTTAAGTTTGCTATATTGCTCAGCGCTGTAGCTTAAAAACTTAATTTCTTCTTTGGTTAAGGGCCGGATTTTCTTGACTGGTGCACCAACCCAAAGATAACCACTTTCTAAACACTTACCCGGAGGAACCAATCCACCGGCACCGATCATCGTCAAAGATTCAACCTTCGCACCATCAAGAACCGTCGCCTTCATGCCAATCAAGCAGCGATCTTCTATCGTACAAGCATGCAGCGTCGCCTGATGACCTACCGTCACCTCAGCACCAATGATCAAAGGTAAGCCACCGGGTTGATACACACTGTCATGGGTGACATGTAAGACGCTGCCATCTTGAATATTACTACGTGCACCGACACTGATCTTTTGTACATCCCCCCGCAATACCGCAGCAGGCCATACTGAGACATCAGCAGCCAGTGTGACATCACCAATAATAGTCGCTGCATCATCCACATAACAGCCCGCTGTAATCTTTGGGGAAATACCATTAAAAGGTCGCACTGCCATTCTTATTACCTTTTATCTATTACTATCAATTAATAAGTATAAATTCATATGCCATCAAAAAACCGCACCAAACCAGTTTAACATTCCAAAGATCAAGGATCCAAAACAAGATGAAAAGAATACATCAATCTGCAAATATGCCTTACTATGACTTACTATTAAAGGTAAGGTAAGGTAAGGAAAAAAGTAATAAAATAAGCACCGGAGGCTACCATGGAAAAAGATTCAATTCACTACAAAGGCTGCCAGGTCACCTATTGGACGCATGAGAAAGACGGCTTTTTTATCGCCGAAGCTGTTATTCATTATAGTCACCTTGATGACGACAAAATCCCTCATATCAGCGGCAAGGCCTTTACTAATTTGGGCGACGCCGAAAAATATATTCTAAATGAAGCAAAAGCATGGATTGATGCGAAAGAACGCTCGATTGCTAAGCGCCCATAACCTCTGACATCAATAAAAGCAAAAACACCCTGAGCCATGATACTCATTACGCTCAGGGCAGACTAAGATAAATTACTATAGTCCTAATATTAATTATTAGATTAACGCGAATAAAACTAAGCTAAGCTAAGCTAAGCTACTAGATTTTAACAAACGTAATGCATTAAAAATAACCAATAACGAGACCCCAATATCAGCGGCCACAGCCAACCACAAACTGGCCACCCCCGCGAGCGCCAGCGCAATAAAAATCACTTTTACACCAATAGCAAAGCTGATATTTTGCTTAATCACCCGCATCACTCGCCGCGAGTGACTAATCAACCACGGTAATTTTTCTAACTCATCTGACATTAAGGCAATATCTGCCGCTTCAATCGCCGCATCACTACCTACCGCTCCCATCGCAATGCCTAAATCAGCCGTCACTAAGGCCGGTGCATCATTGATGCCATCGCCAATCATAGCAACACAGTGATTTTTTCCATGCAGTGCTTTAATGACACTCACTTTATCTTCAGGCAAGAGCTCAGCATGCACTTCATCGATCTGGCATAACTGACCCACCGCATCTGCGGTACCTTGATTATCTCCACTGAGTAAAACAGTCTTTAAACCTAAGGCTTTTAACTGCCTAATCGCACGCTGACTTGCTTCGCGCACCTGGTCTGCCACACTGATGACACCGCAAATTGCAGTCTCGGTGCCAAGCGCTAGAATCGAATGGCCTGCAGATTCCAATTCCATGATTAACTCATGCAACGCACTCGAGTCCGAACATTGCTTTTTCTCATGCAAAAAACGATGACTGCCCAGCCAGTAATACTCACCTTCGACATAACCTTCAACGCCTTTGCCTTTAATAGCTTTACTCTTTACTGCACGTTCAACTGCGACTCCGGCCGTTGCTGCCTTACGCAATACCGCAACCGCCAAGGGGTGCTCACTGTCTGCCTCTAAAGCCGCGGCAACTTTTAACAATGTCTCTTCACTAAAGCCATTAACCGCATATAAACGCTGCACTTCAGGCTGACCTTCGGTCAAGGTGCCGGTTTTATCTAGAGCAATCACATCTAATTTAGCCGGTTGCTCTAAATAAGCCCCGCCCTTGACTAATACACCAGAACGTGCGGCTGCACTTAAGCCTGAAACAATACTCACCGGGGTTGAAATCACCAGTGCACAAGGACAGGCGATAACCAAAATCACCAAGGCTTCATAAATCCACACTGACCACAGCGCACTAAAAAACAACGGTGGAACAACTGCAACCAATACAGCCAACACCATCATTGCCGGCGTATAGTAACGGGCAAACCTTTCCACCCACTGCTCACTATGTGCTCGATACGCTTGTGCCTCTTCCACCCGCTTAATAATTTGTGCAAGTGTCGTCTGCTCTGCGCTACGCGTCACTTTAAACTCAATCACCCCTTCTTCGTTAATCGTCCCGGCATATAAAGCATCTCCGGTTTTCTTCAGCACCGCCATCGATTCACCCGTAATCGGCGCTTGATTAACATGCGTTTGTCCCTGAGTGATAACACCATCAAGCGGAATTTTTTCCCCTGGACGAACAATGACAATTGCACCAATTTTCACCTCAGCCACCGGCTTTTCATCAACACCATGATGTGAACAAACCGTACGTGCAGTATCCGGGGTGATTTCAAGCAATGATTTAATGGCATTGCGCGCACGGCCAACGCTCCAATTCTCCAGTAGTAAAGCGACAGAAAATAAAAAGGTGACTGCCGCAGCCTCAACCCACTGACCAATCAACACCGCTCCAATCACCGCGATCGTCATCAGGACATTAATATCCGCCCGATAACCTTTTAGTGCAATCAGCGCTTTCGGGAAAACATAACGACCACCTGCAATAATAGCAATAATAAATGAGCTAATCGCCACCTTATCCATCGCCCAGCTCAGCGACTCATGCCCTGCCAGGGCCGTTAAAAAGCCATACTGCATGCCGTTAATCACATAGCCAAGTATCAAGGCCAAGCCACTGATAACTGCAAGAATTAAACGACCATAACGTGGCCAAAAGCCTGTTTTTTGTTGTGAATCTTGTAAATATTGCTCCCAAGCGACCGCTTTTAAGCCGGCTTTAGCAATCGCTGCAACAAGATCACTCTCACCAATCGAGCTATCTACAGACTCTATTGTTAACTTGCCATTAAGCAAATCAAAGCGTAATGAATTTTTATTTTTAACTGCGGGTATCAGTACTTTTTCTAAAGCAGAAACTTCTTCTGCGCAGTCCAACCCATAGACTTTAAATGTATAACCTTGCATATCTGCTGACCTCACTTTCACTCTCCTGTTTATTATGGGTTCGCTTTAAAGGCCGCACCGCATTCAGGGCAAAAGCGTGCAGGCGCTTTCACCCGAGCGCGGCACCCTTGGCACTGTAAGGTTTGCGGTACTAAAGAAACACCGCACTGGCCACAAAATTTCGAATGGGCCGGATTATCCGCTTGACAGGCTTGACAACGCTCAGCCAATTGCACTGTCTCCATACGAACAGGACGCACATAGGAGTCCTGCTGATGATCCTCTGAATACACCGGTGATCGTCGCGATCTTGAAAAAATTCCACGAAAAAAACCACGCTTTGGCTTACTATGATGACCCATGTTTACTCCTCCAAACTCACTTAATTCAGGGATAGCATAAACCCTGAACCCTACTTCAGAGTCAATTTTTTTTTATTATTATTCTCGAGTTCAAATAACATTGAATAACAGATAATAATTTATAAATTTATTTTATTGACTTAAATATTGACTTAAATCATGTATTTTTCATTAAATTGAAATTATTTTACAAAAATGATTGACAATAAAAAACAAACTAGATTAACCTGGGCAAAAGCAACATTCATTTACAATAAATTAACCATATCTTCAATATTAACTCAGGACTATTAACCTACTTTCATTAATCGCAAATATAAATCTGCCAGTAATTTAAGCTGATCTGTATGCGAGTAAATTTTTCTAAATTAACAAGATGCACAGCTTGTTTCTATGTAATTTTCCTTGCCCTAGAAAAAATATAGTTTAGTATGGGAAACCTGCAATATGTTAAAAACTAGAAATGATGTTGTTCAAGCAATCCAAAGAGCGCGCACTTCAAATGGGTCAAACCCACTCGATTTATCCGGTTGGGACCTACAAAATGCCGACTTATCTGGCTTAAATTTATCTCACGCCAAACTATGGGATGCTAATTTACAAGGTGTGAATTTATCAAAAGCCTACTTAAAAGGCACTGACTTTAGTGGCTCTAATTTAAAAGGTGCAAATTTATCAGCTGCATACTTATCTAAAGCCAAATTAGTCAGCTGTAATTTAAAAAACGTCGACTTTAGACGTAAGCGTCGCTACCTCGGTAGGTATTTTGCACATCCAATGATGCAAAATCGCCGAGCAAAACGCGACGACTATAAACCCTCGGCTGTCCGCGTCACACAGCGTTGCGTGCCTTGAATCGGCACACTCCACCACTGTGCTCTCACATGACTCTACGGTTCGTATAGATTTTTAGACACTCGTTACGCTTGCTACAGACCTAACGGCCTTTCGCAACTCCGCTCTGCTAAAAACCCGAACCTACCTCGGCCTACTCACCCCGTGCCTTGCACTCCTTGGCTCGCAGCGGCCGCAGATTTATATAAAGCAGGCTTTAGGGATGTACGCAGTTTTAATGGAGCAAAGTTTGGAGGCGCCTTTGCTTTCCAAGCACATTTTGGTTCAGGTGATTTTAAAAAACAGATATTAACAAGGCTATTTTCCAACTTAATCAGTTACCCGAGCACCTGCGAGACCTCATGTCAGCACGAGATAGAGAGGACTCTGCTTCAGCTTTAGATAATGTACCTACATTTCGACCGGGCGCACTTTTTCCAAGAGGTATAATTCTATCAAACAATAGGCCATCAAGTTCTGCAACACCAGCCAGCCAAGAACTAATTAGCACAATTTCAAATTTTACTCGTATCAGTAGAGACAACGAATTTCCTCTGCCTACTTTTCTCAAAGATCTGAATAAAGCACAGAAAGAAGAATTTCTTCGCCAACGAGACGAGCTAACAAGCTGTACTATAAGTTGCGATATTATAAAGTCTCCTGTCTATATTGAAGCAGAACTTGCAACCTATGAATCTAAGAGTATTAAAGAGTGGCTAGCTATAAATGCAACATCACCTTTTACGCGGAAACCTATTCGAGCACGTGACCTTAGAAATGGCTATAGCCCAACAACTTATGCTGAATATGACCAACTAGTTGGTCATGCCAGCCGACAAGTCCCACTCTCTAAGCGTGATGAAGTGCCTTCTTCTTCAACAAGTTGGTTGCAACAGATCTCAGATAAAGCCAAAGAACTCATTAGTAAAGCAGGACCTGGTTCGCACCACCTTGCTATATATGTAATTTTAGATAAGCATGGTCTTTCTAGCTCTGAAAACATCAGCAAAGTACTCAATCATCCCACACTCCCGTTTTTACAACGGTATCCACGGTTAATAGCTGCGGGGCTCAACCAAGCTGAATACATCCAACTGTTGCTCGATCGCCCTAATGCATCTTATACACTTCATTCACATATCAGCCTGTTCTTAAAACTGAATGAGTGCGGACTTAATCAAGTAAATAATATTAAGACACTACTCGATAATCCTCAAGAATCAACCCTCGCTAAACTCCTTTTCACAGCAGGTTTAGAAAAGGCATTTGACAACTGCAAACAAAGAGAAAGCCTAGAAAAGTTAAGAGTTATTGATTACCTTCAATCACAAATAGATATCATGCCCTTAGATATGCTTCTTAAAAAAGCGGCATCTACACTTCACCGTCAATCAGGTCTCCTCGCTTCAAAATCTTATTTGGCTGCTGAGCCATACTTTCAGGAAGCTAGAAAGCTATTAAATATAAACAATACAGATTGGCGTCATGTTCTTTCAAAAAATTACGTGAGTATAAGCAGTTCAACAACTTTACCTCTTGAACGCCATACAGCTGCCAGTGACAATAATGGAGTAAACCCAGCAGCTCTTCCTGTGCAACCCATTCATGGGGATAATCTGGATATTGCCGGAGCTACAGCACCCACGGTTGAAGGCCACCCCCATTACCCTTCCCTGCTCCAATTTCGGCAATATTCGAATCATAATACCAACAGCCAGATGCAACCCTCAGCACTTTTTTATGAGGATACAGGTCACTCTCATACAAATCATCATCAGGGTGGCGCTTGTGGCTATAACTAACCTATATCAAATACGTAGGGTTTAAGCCAATTATTTGATAAATTTACACTAGAATCAATCAACTTTAATATTTAAATAAAAACAAAAATAACAATTTTTATAAAAATTAATCATTTAATTCAATGCAAATTATTAAATACATTTGACATTTAAAATATTTAAGTAAAAATAAAATATTAAATAATTTAGGTCTATCCTTAAAAGTTACTGGATAACTTTATCAGGTATCAGCCCCTAAGTTTAATATTCAATCTATTTAAATTAAAAGAATAAGGAATAGCAAAGCATGCTAAGAAAAACCAGAGCCGATGTCATCAGAGAAATCAACAGGGCATATGCCCCAGATGGATCAGGCCAACCTGACTTATATAATTGGGATTTAGCAAACGTCGACTTATCTGGTTTAAATTTATCCTGCGCCATCATACAAGGGGCTAATCTACAAGGTGCTAATTTATCACAAGCTTATTTAAAAGGCGCTAACCTTAGTAGCGCTAATTTAAAAAATTCAAATTTATCAGGTACATACCTTCATCAAGCTAAGCTCGTCAGCTGCCGTTTAGAAAATACAAACTTCCACAGTGCGCACTTACATAAAGTTGATTTTAGACGTAAGCGTCGCTACCTCGGTAGGTATTTTGCACATCCAATGATGCAAAATCGCCGAGCAAAACGCGACGACTATAAACCCTCGGCTGCCCTCGTCACAGGGCATTACGTGCCTTGAATCGGCCACTACATACCCTGCTCTCAAATGGCGCTACGGCTCGTAAAGATTTTTAGACACTCGTTCCGCTTGCTACAGACCTTACGGTCTTCCGCAACTCCGCTCTGCTAAAATCCTCACCTACCTCGGCCTACTCACCCCGTGCTTTGCACTCCTTGGCTCGCAGCGGATGCAATTAGCTTTCGTAATGCACAGTTTAAAAACGCCTTTATCGCCGGTGCGATCTTTGGCGCTGCTGATTTAAGACGTACAAACCTTCATCAGGCTATTTTCCAACTCACTGAGTTACCTGAACCGCTACAATCCCTTATCACTGCACGTGACCAAGTTGACCAGACTCCTTTTTCACCGCTTAATTGGCGGTCATGGTGGCGAACACCTAGGCAAGTACCACCTACCCCGATGTTTCGAGCGGGGGCACAATTACCTAACGGAGTCGTCAACCCGTCACAGCCCAATCAAGTTGCACCAACACAAAGTTGGTATCAAACACTCTCGACGATGTACACCAGTGTCACTACCAATATATATGCTTGGTTATCTAGCAGTCATGATGATACGGATACACAACACATTCCAATTTATGTAATTTTAGATAAGTATAACCTGAGTACTAGCGCTAATCTTCAAACAATTCTCAACCCTAACTATAACAGTGCAGACTTCCTATCAAGGTATTTACAGTTAGCCAGCTTAAAGCTTGATCAAGCCGTATATATTCAAGAATTACTTGATGATCCGAGTATAAATATAATTCAAAAGCTTAGAGAACATCACCTGTTATTTCTGCAGCTTAATGAACTCGGTCTTAATCAACCAAACCACGTTAAACAATTGCTGCAAACCTCTGAAGCATCAACTTTAGCTAAAATCTATATAGAAGCAGGCTTAAAAAAGTCAATTGAAAGCTGCGAACAAAGAAACAGCGAAAACAAGTTAAGAATGGCGATTTTTTTCCAGAGCAAACTAGACGAAGGCGCTCCCTTAAAAACCCTCCTTAAAAATGCGACCGCTGCACTTCAACAAAAATCAGGCTATCTTGCTGCAAAATCCTATACAGTGGCTCAGCCATACTTTGAGAAAGCGCGGGTATTGCTGGGTATCACTGATCGTGTTTGGCAAACTGTTTCTAGCATTGACTACATGATGAAAGTAAACGAAAACTATCTAAGTCAGCGCTCTTTATATGATGAGCAACTCGCAACGACTTCTGCAAGTAACCGAATAAGAGCATCAGCGCCTCCTTTTCAATACCCAGCATCAGGTCAAAGTAATCCAGGAGGTGCGACAGCTCCTCTACCATATTTTGGTCAACACACCCATCATACTAGAGGCGCCACGCCAGCATACCCTGAAGCGCCACCGCCACCCTATTCTGAAGCCCACCTTTACCCTCGCCACCCATCCTCCAATTCCAACAACGATTATGCTAGAAATGCGACTCCTCTCTACCCTTATCTTCAACAGCATACAACAAACCACTATCCCAACGATCAGATACAACCTTCAGCGCCGCCTTATGAAGGCGAAGAAGCTGGAATCAATCACCATGAGGGAGGTGCCTGCGGCTATGGCTAACTCTTTATTGAGCCAGCCCATATCAAATAAAATTTAATTAAATTATCAATAAAAACAATAATAATAACCATTATTATTAAATTTAAAGTATAATTTACTTTTTTATTTGAATTTTATATTATAAAATCGCACAAATAGCAGGCGCCCTCCG
>LVCQ01000074.1 GCA_001644975.1 Piscirickettsiaceae bacterium NZ-RLO1 | reverse complement strand
TAGATATAAAAATTTATTTACTTTTTTAGTATAACTTGTTGAAGTAAAGAGGAAAGTAATGTCTATTAAAAAGCATGAGGGTTTGAGTGATATTATCTTTTATTTTTATTGAAATATAAGCAAGATGTTAATTATATAATATTAATATATTAAGCTATTGACCTAGGTAATTTTATTATAAAGACGTCTTGTGTTTTTACTGTTAATTTATTTCATCTAAAATAGATTGTTTGAAAATAATGGTTTATATTTACTTGTTTGTTTATAAATGCGATTTGGTAATTAATTTTAGAGTAGGAGCAGGGTTAGGCTTGTTGGTTTTATATTATTGTTAAATAAATTTTACTTGTCTTGGAGGTGATGGTGAGTTGGTTGTATTTATTAGGAGCAGTCGTCTTTGAAGTGTTAGGGACGACCTGTATGAAACTCTCTTATGGCTTTAGTCGTTTGTGGCCGGTTATGGGGGTGTTTGCATTTTATTCTGTGTGTTTTGTTTTGATGAGTTTAGCGATGAAGCGCTTGGATATGGGGGTTGTCTATGCGGTTTGGTGTGGCTTAGGGCTCGTGTTTATCTGCGTATTGGATTACTACATGTTTTCTGCTCGCTTGGGATTGTCACAGTGGCTTGCAATTGGTTTGATTATGAGTGGCATTATGATACTAAAGTGGAGCTAATTCGTCTTAATTTTTGCTACATCAGCCTTTAATTTTGGTTTATGTTAATATTTAATGCACTTTATAGTGCTAGCTGCTGTTATGACAGGTGATGGTTTTGTGCTATTGGTTGATTAAATGTATGTAATGGAGGGATGTGGATGTCCTATAATTTTAAAGGTTATTTAGAAGAGCTTAGTAAACGTTGTTATCAAGTGATCGCTGACCCTGCTGCTGATGCTGACCTTGTTGATGAAAATAAGGCGTTATTGATAAAAATTACCGATGCTGAAGAAGTTTATGATAGTTTTTTGAGCCTGAATGAGGCGAATGTAGCTAAGGCATTAACTGTTAATGAGGACCCGAATGAGGCGTTATATTCAACTTTTGCGGTTTGGTTACTGACTGAGCAAAAAAAGCGGGGCCATTCTCATTTAACAGAGGATCATGAAAACATCGCTAGTCTGCTGGCAGGGATTCAGCCGATTGAGCTTAAGCAAACGCACTTTCTCGACAATGCATTTGAGATGGTCTATATGTTTGAGCGTGAGTTATTGCAGCTTGAAAGTTAAGGGCTGAGTATGAGAGGGAAATGGAATTTGAAAAAAGGCAAACGGATCTGTCGCTTATGTTATGTTTTGCGTTGGCTGATTGTCGGATTAGTCGTTGTGGTAGGTGTTTTTACCTACCAATACTTTCCAGTGGGCTTTAAACTTTAATACTAATAATTAAAGTGTGCCGCTGCCGTTTAAATAAATGAGTGGGATAAGGAGCAGCCAGATTCCCCAAGCCGTGACGAGAAAAGCGTGCGCGGCAGGACGCTTTAACACCCAGAAGATGCAAGTGATGAGTCCACCAAAGAAGAAGATTGTGATTAATAAGGCAAGTGTGCCACTTAGCGTTTTTGCAATCATTCCTTGTGAGAAAATTTGATTGAGTAAATTGTGTATCCACTGGTAAATTTCTAGCAAAATATTTAAAATATAATGCAAATAGCTACCAAAAATAACCACTAGAATAGAGCAAACAATAATTATAATAATTTGTTTTAACATGGTTTTGTACTACTTTAGCTAAATTGAGTTTAATTATTCACAAGTATATGTGAAAGAGTTAACAAACTCAAAATCTTTAATAATTTAAAGTCAAGAGTTAAAATTCAGTATAAATTACTTTATTAATAAACTTGATTTATATTAATTATGTTATTCTCATTCTCGTTGTGATTAACATTTAATTTGAGTTATTAGCATTGATTTGCAATGGTTGTTGATGAATAGTTAAATCATTATCTAATTGTTGATGACTCAGTGAGCAAAAAGCAATATGTCGGCTCTTTTCTAAAGGGACACTATTGATGACGATGCCGGCTTTTTTTTGGTTATTATCGTAAATGATATCACCGGGAGTGGCTGGATTGCCTTGCCAGTGAACAACAAAGCCTGAGCGCTTGGGTGTGCCGCGGTAATGCATGCGGGCGATGATTTCTTGGCCGGAGTAACAGCCTTTATTAAAATCAATCATGGTTGTTTTATCAAGTCCGAGATCATGTGGTAGACACTCACCTGAGAGTATTGGGGTGATTTCGGGAATATGATTGTTGATATTACCTTGATACCAGTTAAGTGCAGGGACAGTCTGTAATTGATTATGATTAAGCCAGGAGGCCAGGTCATTTTCATGGCCGTACAGCGCATAACGGTGCGTATTAGGATGAAGGGCTTGAATCAAGCTCATGTTATTAAGATTATTGAAATTGATATTGTATTGAGTCACCTCTGGGTTGGCTTGATCAATGAGCGGACAATTAAAGTGTGTGTTGATGTAGTCGCTTGCACCTTGGCCGATGAGGGCAAGGGCTTTAATCTCGGTGTTAATTACCAGCTCGGCACGGTAAAAAATAGCAAATTTATCAAGATGAGCTTTGAGTAATTCAGCAGTGCCCTGTTGCATGCTTAAGTGATAATTGCCTTGATGATAAAAAATACGGAATGTGGCAATGATACGACCTTGTGGGTTGCAGCAAGCACCCAGTAAGCTCTGTGTTGTTGAAAGCTGATTGATATTACAGGTGAACTGGCCTTGCATTAACTCTTGTGCTTTTTGCAAGTCTGCTTTTATGGTGAGGATTTCTGTTTGAGTGAGTGCGGTAACATAACACTGATGGTCAAGCTCAAGTGTGCACGCATAAGGTAAGTTAATATTAGGGTCATTGTTAATTTGTTGTTGCCATGATAGCGGTGTAGACATGTCATTTTCTCCTGGACAAGATCGTGGTATGGTGTGCATGATACTGCTTAAACGATTATTTGTCAGTAATGGGAGAGTTATGTTACTTGATAGCAAGCGATTACGCTGGGCATGTCGTCGTGGCATGTTAGAGTTGGATCTGGTGCTGCAGCCATATGTTGAAAAAGCCTATGATCTATCCTCAGATCGTCATAAAGAGCTATTTTGTAAGTTGCTTGCAGAAGCTGATCAGGATTTATTTATTTGGTTTACGCAGCGTGAAACACCGAAAGATTCTGAGCTTGCTGATATTGTGAAGGTTGTGCTTGAGTACACCCAGCTTTAATGGTGTGATCTTTGCCTCGAAAGCATGGTTTGTCCTACTGTGGGGCATGTGTCTGGTTGCATTGCTCACAGTGTGGCTAAGTGCGATGTCTGTGTTAATGGTGAGCTTTATGAGCTTCATGTGTGTGAGTTATGGCGTATTGTTAAGTTATCGCTATTGGCGTAATCGTGTGGTTTGGCTGTCTTGGCAAGGTGGCGATAATAATAGCGCTGATGGCGAGCACAGTCATGGCGCAGTATGGCAATTTCGCGAGTGCAATGGCCGACGAGGTCAAGGTGGCTTGGTATTGCATGCGAGTTTTGTATCTAAGTTATGCTTGATTTTGGCTTTACGTTGTGCCGATCGGCGCCGTCTTTACTTTGTTCTCGTATTTTATGACGCCGTGCCCAGGCCGGTTTACCGACGTCTTAAAGTTTTGTTACGTGCTTATCCTTATAATGAGGCGGAATCAACACGGTTGCCTTAGGGTGTTCTTCTTGCTGTGGATAATCTAAGGTATAGTGCAGGCCGCGGCTTTCATGGCGGCTGAGGGCAGACTTTATAATCAATTCAGCCACCAGGGTTAAATTACGCAGCTCAAGCAGGTCATTGCTGACTTTGAAGTGGCTGTAATAGTCATTAATTTCATGCTGTAGCAAAGCGATGCGACGCTGAGCGCGCGCGAGGCGTTTATTTGAGCGCACGATGCCAACGTAATCCCACATAAAGCGACGAACCTCATCCCAATTGTGCATGATCATCACTTGTTCATCAGAATCAATGACCTGGCTCTCATCCCAAGGCGCAGGTGTTGCGGGCGTTGGCATCGTGGCTAAGTGGGCCAGAATATGCTGGCTGGCTGCAGCTGCATAGACAAAGCACTCGAGTAAGGAGTTGCTGGCTAGGCGATTGGCTCCATGTAAGCCAGTGTAAGAGACTTCACCGCAAGCATAAAGCCCTGGTACATCTGTTTGTGCGTGATGGTCAATCATCACGCCACCACAGGTGTAATGAGCGGCAGGGACGACAGGAATCGGTTCTTTAGTAATATCTATGCCTAGATCGAGGCAGCGTGCGTAGATAGTCGGAAAGTGGTTAATAATAAATTCTGGGTCTTTATGTGAAATATCCAAGTAAACACAGGGGATGCCAAGGCGCTTCATCTCATGGTCAATCGCGCGTGCGACGATATCCCGTGGGGCAAGTTCAGCACGTTCATCAAATTTAGGCATAAAGCGGCTGCCATCGGGGAGCAATAAGTGAGCACCTTCACCGCGTAGGGCTTCTGAAATTAAAAATGATCGCGTTTTTGGATGATAGAGGCAGGTGGGATGGAATTGGTTGAACTCGAGATTGGCGACTTTACAACCTGCGCGCCAGGCCATCGCAATGCCATCGCCACTGGAAACGTCGGGGTTACTGGAGTAAAGGTAGACTTTATTCGCACCACCGCTGGCAAGGACAGTGCATTTGGCACTAAAAGCATCAACACTGTGTGTTGCTGCGTTATAGGCATAAAAGCCGCTACAGCGGCCTGAATCCGGGGCTTTAATGAGGTCAATTGCAGTATGATATTCAAAAATAGTGATATTAGGGTGAGCACGGACACGGTCAGCCAGGGTGGTCTCTAGAGCATGTCCGGTGGCATCAGCAGCGTGGATGACGCGGCGATGACTATGACCGCCCTCTAGGGTGAGGTGATACTCATTGTCATCACCACGGGTAAATTGAACACCATGCTCGATTAGCCAATGAATGCACTCACGGGCGTTTTCAATGGTAAAGCGTACGGCCTCTTCGTTACAGAGTCCTGCGCCTGCGGTCAGAGTGTCTTTAATATGGGCAGATAAGCTATCACCTTCATCAAGAACAGCAGCGACGCCTCCTTGGGCATACAGTGTTGAACTTTCTGTGAGTGAGCCTTTGGTCAATAGTGCGACCTTGGCATGTTCAGCCAGGCGTAGGGCAAGACTGATACCTGCTGCGCCACTGCCAATAATGGTGATATCGTGGTTAAAGTGTTGCTTCATGTTTATCGACTACAATAGAGGTAACGGGTACTAACACATGGCATTGTCGCTTAATGCCATGGAATGGTCAAATGAGCGCGAAGAGGCGCGAGAGTTAAGTGGGATGGTCCGTGTGCACCCAAGGTGTGTTTGGGGGTGCGATATGCGAGCAGATGTGGCAAAGCAGCTGCCTGATCAAGACTTGATTTTAGCGGTGAAAGGTGGGCAAGAATGGGCCTTTGGTTTACTCGTCAGACGCTATGAACAACGTATTGGCAAGCTGATCGGTCGTTATATTTCAGATCCGCATGAGGTGCTAGATATCTCTCAGGAGGCCTTCTTAAAGGCGTATCGTGCCTTAGGGGAGTTTCGGGGAGAAAGTGCCTTTTATACCTGGCTTTACCGCATTGCTGTTAATACAGCGAAAAACTATTTAGTTGCGCAAAGCCGCCGACCACCAGCACAAGATATTGATTCTTATGATGCGGAGCAGTATGGTCGTTTACGTGAGTTCGGTACACCTGAGCATTTAGCTATGCGTGATGAGATTGAAGCACGTATTGTCTATGCGGTTGAAACATTACCCGAAGAGTTACGTCAGGCAATTTTGCTGCGAGAGATCGAAGGCTATAGCTATGAGGACATTGCAAAAATCATGAGTTGTCCCGTAGGTACGGTGCGTTCACGTATATTTCGAGCACGTGAAGCGATTGACCAGCAAATTAAGCCCTTGTTACTCCAGTAAAACAGGGGCCTAAAGCTGGGATGGGACTCTAGCAGCTGGGGGCTTTAACACATCTATTACTAGTGTCTAATCTTTAGTGCGTATGATGCGATAATAGCGTTTAATCTATAGCATCTATAAATATGGTGATTAAGCTAACAGTAATTAAGATTATAAAATAAAAGTAGAAAATAAGGCCGATAAAGTCACATAACTTTTGCCTCTTGGCAGCGGATTCAGTAAAATGGGGAACAATTTTGTCCTTTAACTGATGTCGATAAAGATAAGAAGTAGATTGTGACCGCATTAAAACAAATTCGAAATTTTTCAATTATTGCTCATATTGACCATGGTAAGTCGACCTTATCTGATCGTTTTATTCAGACGTGTGGTGGCTTATCTGAGCGGGAAATGGCAGCGCAGGTGCTTGACTCTATGGATATAGAGCGGGAGCGTGGCATTACTATTAAAGCCCAGAGTGTGACTTTATATTACAACGCCAAAGACGGCGAGCGTTACCAGTTAAATTTTATTGATACACCAGGCCATGTTGATTTTTCCTATGAGGTATCGCGTTCACTTGCCGCTTGTGAAGGGGCCTTATTGGTTGTTGATGCTGCTCAGGGGGTGGAAGCGCAAACGGTGGCTAATTGCTATACGGCGATTGACCAGGACTTGGAAGTGATTCCTGTACTCAATAAAATTGATTTACCTCAAGCGGACCCTGACCGTGTCGCCCAAGAAATTGAAGATATTGTTGGGATTGATGCGACTGATGCGGTAGCGTGTAGTGCGAAAAGTGGCATCGGTATCACGGATGTTCTCGAGCGTTTAGTAAAAGAAATTCCACCACCTGAAGGTGATCGAGAGGGCCCATTACAAGCGTTGATTATTGACTCTTGGTTTGATAGTTATTTGGGCGTAGTGTCGCTGGTGCGTGTTAAGGCAGGCACATTAAAAGTTGGCGAGAAAACAACAGTGATGTCAACAGGACGCTCGTATGTAGTCAATGATGTTGGCATTTTTACACCGAAGTTAACCAGTACAAAGATTCTCGAAGCCGGTGAAGTCGGCTATGTTGTTGCCGGTATTAAAGAGATTCATGGTGCACCGGTCGGTGATACCTTAACGCATAGTCATGCACCTGCTAAAGAGGTGCTGCCTGGGTTTAAAAAGGTTAAGCCTCAGGTCTATGCCGGTTTATTTCCAGTGAGTTCGGATGACTATGAAGCTTTTCGTGAAGCGCTAGAGAAGCTCAGTATTAATGATGCTGCGTTATTTTATGAGCCGGAAAGCTCAGATGCTTTGGGGTTTGGTTTTCGTTGCGGCTTTTTAGGCATGCTGCATATGGAAATTATTCAAGAGCGTTTAGAGCGTGAATATGACCTGGATTTGATTACCACTGCACCGACAGTCGTATTTGAATTAGTAGATAAGAAAGGCACGGTGTCTTATGTGGATAATCCTTCGAAACTACCTGAGCCAAATTTAGTGGCTGAGGTACGTGAGCCGATTGTAGAAGCAAGTATTTTGTTGCCGCAAGAGCATGTCGGGGCGGTGATGACCCTGTGTAATGAAAAACGCGGCGTGCAAACACGCATGGAATATATTGGCAATCAGGTTTCGCTAGTGTATGAGTTACCGATGAATGAAGTGGTGTTAGATTTTTTTGATCGGTTAAAGTCAGTCAGTCGTGGCTATGCGTCGTTGGATTATCACTTTAAACGTTTTCAGGTGGCAGATTTAATTAAACTGGATGTATTAATTAATGGTGATAAGGTCGATGCATTGGCTCTAATTGTTCATCGTAACAATGCCTTTTCTCGTGGCCGTGAACTCACTGAGTGCATGAAAGGTTTGATTCCAAGGCAGATGTTTGATGTGGCGATTCAAGCGGCAATCGGTACTCATATTGTTGCTCGTCAGACGGTTAAAGCATTGCGTAAGAATGTCACGGCAAAATGCTATGGTGGTGACGTATCGCGTAAACGTAAATTACTAGAGAAGCAAAAAGCAGGGAAAAAACGCATGAAACAAGTGGGCAGCGTTGAAATTCCGCAAGAGGCATTTTTGGCTGTGTTAAAGGTGGATAATAAATGATGACGTGGATTTTGTTGATTTTAACGGCAATTACCGGGGTGATGACTGCCATGCGCTATATTCAACCGGCACTGGCGGATAATAAACTGATTGCTCAAGCTTATGGGGTTTTCCCGTTGGTTTTGTTTATTACCGTGATTTATGTATTTCATGGAAGCTTGGCTAATAATTTTGATTGGATTTTAGTCAGTTTGACGCTGATTACCGGTGCACTTTACTTGTTGGACTTGCTGCTTTGGAAAAAAGCACGCGTTAAGCAAGAGATGGCTGAGCCGAAAGTCGTTGAATATGCCCGTGGTTTTTTTCCGGTGTTTCTTGTGGTGTTGGTTATTCGCTCGTTTATTGTTTCACCTTCTGTCGTGCCATCCGGTTCGTTATTGCCGACCTTAGATGTGGGTGATTATGTGTTGGCTAATAATTTTGCTTATGGTGTGCGCTTGCCGCTGTCGAATTTAAAAATTATTTCAGTTGGTGAGCCAAAGCGTGGAGATATTGCTTTATTTCATTGGCCGGTCAATCCGCAGGCTGTGTTTATTAAGCGCGTTGTTGGGGTGCCCGGAGATGTGGTTAGCTACCACAATAAAGTGTTGACGATTAATGGTAAAGTGGCAACACAACAATTTTTAAGCCCAGCGCAACGGGTATATACCGGAGGTGGTCAGTGGATTAATGCAGAAAAATATTCTGAAGATTTGCTGGGCGTTCAGCATAATATTTATGTGATTGCTGATCGACCGGCTGAGAACTTTACCAATTTAGTGATTCCTAAAGGGTATTACTTGATGATGGGTGATGATCGTGATGATAGCGATGATGGTCGTGGTTGGGGCCTGGTGCCAGAAAAAGACTTTATTGGTAAAGCTTGGCGTCGTTTTTTCAGCTGGGATAGTGTCAATCATCGTGTGCGTTGGGATCGTATTGGCACATTGATCCATTAGACATAGATACTAAGGCTGTAAATTAAAGCTTAGAGTTTTTAAGTGAAAAAAGGGGATTCGTTTGCAGCTAACGTTCTGGCTGGTGGTACTGACGCTTTTGTCTGGCTTAATTTGGTTAACAGATCGATTTTATTGGCGGAGAAAGCGTAGGCAGGCTGGAACTCAAATTGGTCTTGATATGCTAAAAGGCCCGATGCTAGTAGATTATGCCCGCTTTTTTTTTCCGGTATTGTTAATCGTTTTAGTGATCCGGTCTTTTATTGTTGAGCCGTTCCGCATTCCGAGTAGTTCGATGGAGCCAACATTGCTGGTTGGTGATTTTTTATTAGTGAATAAATTTAAATATGGTATTAAATGGCCTTTAACGGATAAGTTGTTAATGAAGTTTTCTACACCAAAGCGTGGTGATGTGGTTGTATTTCGTTGGCCGGTAAATAGTAGTGTGGCCTTTATTAAGCGTATTGTCGCAGTGCCTGGAGATACGGTTGGCTATTTAAATAAGCATTTATATATCAATGGTAGTTTAGTGGCTAAAGTCGCTGAAGGAGAGGTTGAGCAGGGTCAGCAACGTTATCAAGAAAACATGCTTGAAGGCAAAGTGAAGGCTAAGCATAGTTACCTGATTTATAATGATCTGGGCCAAAACTTAAGTTCATTTAACTTTAAGGGCTTAGTCGTGCCGCCTAATGAGTATTTTGTCATGGGGGATAATCGTGACAATAGTCAAGATAGCCGTTATTGGGGATTTGTGCCGCGCGATAATATTATTGGCCAGGCTTTTTTAACTTGGATGAGTTGGGATAGTCAACAGTCCCGTATCCGTTTGGAGCGTTTAGGTCAGCTGATTTCTTAGCTAGATATTCTAGTATTAACTGGTTGAGTAAGATAAAAAGTGAGTTATAGCTAACTTAAGTTGCAGTAAGTAAATAAAAATAATTTGAGTAAATATTAACTTAGTGAGAGATGAATGATTAGACCTGTTTCTGATTTATGTAAGGTGATTGGCCATGAGTTTCGCAATGAGGGGTTACTAACCAGTGCGTTGACTCATCGCAGTGTGCGCTCGAATAATAACGAGCGTTTAGAGTTTTTAGGGGATGCTATTTTAAGCTTTGTTATTGCTGATGCCTTATATGAACGTTTTCCTGAATCACAAGAAGGCGAGCTGAGCCGGTTTCGGGCGAATTTAGTTAAAGGTGAGACGTTGGCCGCCGTGGCGAATGAGTTTGAAATTGGGCAATTTCTGCGTTTAGGTACTGGAGAGCTAAAAAGTGGTGGATATCGTCGGGAATCTATTCTAGCTGATGCAGTGGAAGCAATTATCGGTGCGATTTACTTAGATGCGGGGATCGCAAACGCCCGAACCGCTATTTTGCGTTGGTTTGAACCACGGATTGCCAGTGTGCATAAACAAACTCATAGTAAAGATGCAAAAACGCGTTTACAAGAATACTTACAGGCAAGCCATGAGATTTTGCCAGAATATGAAGTTTTGCGCATTGATGGTAAGGCGCATGAACAGACTTTTTATGTCGAATGCCGGGTGAGTATTTTAAATATAAGTCAAAGAGGGTCTGGAAGCAGTCGGCGTCGTGCTGAGCAAGAGGCCGCTGCGAAAATATTGCAGGAGTTAGGGCAATGATAGAAATGACAGAACAAACGACTTATTGTGGCACAGTGGCTTTAGTTGGTCGTCCGAATGTAGGGAAGTCAACCTTATTAAATCAGATGATTGGTCAAAAGTTATGTATTACTTCGCATAAGCCGCAAACAACTCGCCATCAGATTATGGGGGTTAAAACAGAGGGTAATTTACAGACGATCTATGTTGATACGCCAGGATTGCACAAAAATGAAAAAAAGGCGATTAATCGTTATATGAACCGAGCGGCGCATAATGCCCTAACCGGCGTTGATGTGGCTGTGTTTGTTGTTGATGTAAGACGCTGGACTGAAGAAGATGAGCTGGTTGTCACTAAGCTGCAGCAGCGTAATATCCCAGTGATTTTAGTGATTAATAAAGTTGATTTAATTAAAAATAAAGAAGAATTATTGCCTAAGTTGCAGCAATTATCGACAGCAATGAGCTTTGCTGAAGTGATTCCTGTGTCTGCTTATAAAGGTGATAATTTAAAAGCTTTAGAAGAGGCTATCGATAAGCTGCTCCCTGAAGGGCCATTTTTATTTGATGAGGATCAGATTACGGATCGCTCTCAGCGCTTTTTGGCGGCTGAAATTGTTCGTGAAAAACTAATGCGTTCTTTAGGTGAAGAAGTGCCTTATGAAATTACTGTGGAAATTGACTTGTTTAATGTCCAAGACAATGGCTGTTTAGATATTAGTGCAGTAATTCTAGTCGAACGCCCAGCGCAAAAGAAAATTGTGATTGGTAAGAAAGGTGAGCGTTTAAAAGAAATTGGCAGTCAAGCACGAATTGATATGAAAAACCTCTTCGCAACCCCTGTGCACTTGCAGTTGTGGGTGAAGGTTAAATCGGGTTGGTCTGATGATGAGCGTGCCTTGCATAGTTTAGGTTATGATGAATGAGTCAATCAATTAAATGACAGTAGAGCTATGTCAGAGTTTGGGCTATATCATTCAACAACGCCCCTATAAAAATACCAGTGTTTTGCTTGATATTTTAACGCGTGACCATGGTAAAATTTGTTGCGTTGCCTCAGGTGGTCGAGCAAATTTAACACGTTGGCAAGGGGTATTGCAGCCCTTTAGTCTATTACAATTAACTTGGCAAAAGCGTGTTGGGCTGGGTACGTTAAAAGAAGTGTCTTCGTGTGAGCGTCAGTTACTGTGGCGCGGTTTGCCATTTGTTATGGCAATGTATTTAAATGAGTTAACCATTCACTTATTACCTCAAGGCCAAGGCGATGAGGCGTTCTTTTTTATCTATCGCCAATTATTGGGTGTGTTATCTCGTACTCACTTTGTTAAAGCGAAGGTTGAGCTGGAGCTAGAATCTCAATTACGACGTTTTGAGTATCAACTCTTAAAAACGATTGGTTATGAGCTGGTACTGGACCAGGATATTAAAGGCCGTGCGGTTCTTGCTCAGAAAAATTACTGGCTACGTGTTGAGCACTTACCTGAGCATTGGCCGGTAAACCGACCTGCTTCTATTGGGCTCGTCTGTCAAGGGGCGAGTTTGCTGGCATTAAAAGCAGGTAAATTTGATACAGAGCTCGAAAAAACAGATGCAAAACGTATTATGCGTATGTATTTACAGTTTTATTTACGTAATCGGACTTTAAAGTCTCGAGAATTATTTAAACAGTTTAAAGGAGTTTGACGGTGATAAGGCCTGTGTTATTAGGGGTGAATATTGATCATGTGGCAACATTACGCAATGCGCGGGGGAGTATTTATCCAGAGCCTGTGCAAGCTGCATTGATTGCAGAAGAAGCTGGGGCGGATGGAATTACAGTTCATTTGCGTGAAGATCGTCGTCATATTAAAGATCGTGATGTGGCTTTGTTAAAAGAAGTTTTGCAGACAAAAATGAATTTAGAAATGGCGGTGACAGATGAGATGGTTGCAATTGCAGAGTCTGTTCAACCTGAATGCGTGTGTTTAGTACCTGAGCGTCGTGAAGAGGTGACAACAGAAGGAGGTTTAGATGTGAGAGGTAACCTACGTTCTGTTCAGTTTGCTTGTGAGCGTCTTACTGCAGTAAATAGTGAAGTTTCTTTATTTATTGATCCAGATCTCAATCAAATTGATGCGGCGATTGATTGTGGTGCTCCTGTGGTAGAATTGCATACCGGGGCGTATGCAGAAGCACATGGCCAGAAGCAGCAGCAGGAGCTGATGCGTTTACAGGAGGCGGCTCAATATGCGCATAAAAAAGGCTTGATTGTGAATGCCGGTCATGGCCTGCATTATCATAATACGTTGGCAATTGCTGCAATTGCTGAGGTTAATGAACTGAATATCGGCCATAGTATTATTGCACGTGCGGTATTTTCTGGGTTAGCCATCGCGGTTAAAGAAATGCGTGCTCTTTTAACTCAGGCACGTTTATGATTATTGGTATCGGTACTGATATTGTTGAAATTAGACGCTTTGATGAGTTATTAGCCCGTCACGGTGATGCATTTGCAGAGCGTATTTTATCTAAACTTGAGTATGACTCTTTTTTAGACGTTGCGGACAAGCAGCGCTCGCGTTATCTGGCAAAGCGCTTTGCGGCAAAAGAGGCTGCAGCAAAAGCCTTTGGCACGGGATTTACTAATGGATTAAGCTTAAAGCATATTGCCACGGTGCATGATGAGCGCGGTAAGCCGTGCTTAATGTTTGATAAAAAGGCGCTAGAGTTGGTTTATGAACTGGATATTAAAAATCATCATGTAACACTCAGCGATGAAGCACATTATGCCGTTGCTTTTGTTATTTTAGAAAGTTAGCCTGTTGCTTTTAATACAGCAATACCCTCTAGATAACAAATAGTTGGATAAACTCATTGAAGTGGGTTGGGCTGCCACATCGATATAACGTTTCGGCTGTCCTTGCCAAGGTGTTACATCCTTTGGTTATTCTAAGCTATGCTATCAGATGCTGCTATGGCTGGCAGTGAGTGTACTCGATTGTTGATAAGCCGCGCTATCTGTTGATTGCAACATCGTGGCTGTTTCGTATAGCTCTTTTGGAGTAGAGGGTTGAAAAACCTTTTTTTTATGCACGCATTCAAACATTGCAGCTCCAACCACGCTATTGCCTTTTTTATCGAGGGGTGGGGTATAG
>LVCQ01000073.1 GCA_001644975.1 Piscirickettsiaceae bacterium NZ-RLO1 | reverse complement strand
CGCTTACGAACTTCCTCATAAGTTAGCCCTTTCTTTTCTTTTAACTTAAAGACCTTCCGTCTGAATTCAACTGGATACCCCATGGCACATTCCTTGTTTAATTCTACAATTATTCAATAAGTTATTATGCCATACATTTAGGATTTAGCTATATATCAAGTAATTATCTGCAATTTAGTATGTTTGTCTTTGAGCTTTATTTTATCTTAGGATGTGTACTGTATTGACGATACTGCCTAAAGATAAAGATAGATAGCAACGAGTTTAGTGTTTTTTTGCCACACTTAATAATAAAGGGGTGCCCTGTTGTAGTGGTTTATGCAAAATTCTGTTATTGAGGTTTTATTCGTCGGTCGGCCGTGTGTTGATTATGATGCGATTTTAGCTTCACTTAGTAATCATAATGGTGCAGATACTGCTGTTACTTCTACAGCAACTCTTTCAGCCATGTATAACATCACTAGCGCTCAGAGTATAAAATCTGCAGTAGCCTCTTTATATCACCAGGAATTTAATTGTCTTATTATGGATGACAGTGTTTTAGATGATAGCGCGATAAACCAGCATGATCATTTCAATTATTTTATTGAATCATTGGTTAAAGAGAGTCAATACTTACCCCCCGTGATGCTATTAGTAAAAGAAGGTTATGCTGGAAAAACACTAGTTGATAAATATCAAAAATTAGTTGCTATTGATTATTTAGTTAAGGATCTACAAGGTCAGTATTTTAATCTATTGCCTTTTTTAATGTGTAAAATTATTGATAAAAACAATTTGAAAATAGAAAATATAAAATTACAAGAAAAAAATAATACAATTTTAGATGCGGTTGATAATGGCATTATAGGTGTTGATGAAAAAGAGGTGATTTATTTTATTAATTATATGGCCTGTGAAATTTTAGGCTATAGTGCTGTTGATGAGTTGATTGGGAAGAAATTTAATAAAATTTTACATGATAGCCAAGGTCGGTCACTTGCAGAGTTGGTGAAGTATGTTGGTCAAGTGGGCGCCTTTGAAACTGAGGTGACCAGAAAAAAAGGTAATATTTTACCGGTAGAGATGCATTGCTCATTGATTTTAGAGCAGGTGGAAAAAACAATTGTTATTTCATTTAGGGATACTAGCGCAAGAAAAAGGTATGAAGCAGAGTTGGTGAGATTGACTCAGTATGATGATCTAACTAAGCTTGCAAATAAAAGTTTATTTTTAGAATTGTTAGGTCAGGCTATTTCTAGAGCAAATAGAAGTAAATATTATTTTGCTTTATTATTTTTAGATATGGATAACTTTAAATCTGTCAATGATAATTATGGTCATGCAGTTGGAGATAAACTCTTGCAAGAAGTTGCGCAGCGTTTAAAATCATGTACGCGCGGACATGACATTATTGCAAGGATTGGTGGTGACGAATTTACAATTATTTTAGAAGAGTTACGTGATGAGCAAGATGTTTTTTGGGTGTGTGAAAAAATAAAAACGTCTTTAGCTTATCCTTTTGTTATTCAGGGTGTTGAAATTGAGATGGCTGTTTCGATTGGCATTGTGACGTTTAAGGATATTTACCATACTCCAGAAGCACTGCTGCGCTATGCTGATATGGCGATGTATGCAGCGAAACGACAAGGTACAGGTCATTATGAGGTATTTAATCAGGCAATGAGTGATCATACCAAAGAGCTGATTCACCTGCGTGCAGGCCTTGCTAAGGCGATCGAAAATGATGAGTTATTTGTGCAGTTTCAACCAAAAGTGAATACACATACTAATTATTGTCAGTCTGTTGAGGCATTGTTGCGCTGGAAAGATAGCTTGTATGGCATTATTAAGCCAGCAAAGTTTATTTCTTTAGCTGAAGAGATTGGTATTATTAATGAACTTGGCCTTTGGATCTTAAAGCAAGCGTGCGTAAGTTGTAAAAAACTAGAGGAAAGTACCGGACAGGCGTTAAAGGTGTCTGTAAATATTTCGATGTATCAAATGAAGGATGATATTGCAGATAAGGTAAAAGAGATTGTCTTAAATTCTGGGATTAACCCAGAAAATCTAGAGCTGGAAATTACCGAGAGCCATATCATGAATAATCCTGAGCAGGCGATTGCCATTTTATTACGTCTTAAGATGCTAGGTATTAAAATTGCTATTGATGATTTTGGTACAGGTTACTCCTCACTAAGCTACTTAACTCAATTACCGATTGACCGCTTGAAAATTGATAGCTCATTTACACAAAAAATACCAGAAGACATTCAGAGTGTAAAAGTTGTTCAGTCAATTATTTCTCTGGCTAAAAGCTTGCAACTAAAAATTACTGCAGAAGGGGTAGAAAATAAAGAGCAATTTGATTTTCTAAAAAAATTAAATTGTGATGAGGTGCAGGGTTATTTATTATCACATCCATTGTCAGAAAAAGAATTAGTTGATTTTTTTAAAACTAGCGTTCACGGAATGCCGACTCGATAGAGCGGTGAATGGGTTTTAATAAGTACTGTAATAATGATTTTTTCCCAGTGATAATATCGGCTTGGACGGTCATGCCTGGGAGCAGAGGGAGTTGTTGAGGACCGAGGGATTGTTGATCAAGTTTGATAATGGCCTTATAAAAAGGGTTACCCTCAGGGGTGAGAGATGTTGATGCAGAAATGGTTTGAATGGTTCCAGAAATACTGCCGTAGCGAGTAAAGTCATAAGTCATGATTTTGATCGTCGCTTTTGCTCCGGTGTGGATATGGCCGATATCGCGTGGATCAATACGCGTCGAGACAACTAATGGGTCTTCCATTGGCACAATTTCCATGAGTACACCTCCAGGAGCTACGACGCTACTTGGGGCGATAGTAATATCTTTAATGATGCCGGTGACAGATGCGTTAATATTAGTATCTTGCAAGCGTTTTTGTGCTTTTTCTAGTGTATGTGAAATTTGTAAGCGTTGTTCATTAATGTCATTGAGTTCTTGTAATGCGGTTTCATATGATTCTGAATCAAGTTGATATAAGCGGTTTTGTGCTTCAACTAGAGCCTGCTTGGCTTGTTGTTGCATGCTAATTAGAGATGTTTTTTCCCCTTGAGCTTTATTGACGCCACGTAGCATAACGAGGAAGTCTTTGCGAGAAAGTACATTGGTTTTGGTAAGCTTTTTATACATTTCGAATTCTTGGGTCATTAATTCAATATTTTTATCAAGTGTTTTCATTTCTTGTTGTAATTGATGGATTTTCTCCTCACTTTGTGCAAGCTGTGCGGTTAATACTGCACGTTGAGCACGACGTTTTTTGTTCTGTGAGCTGAGTAAGGATTGATTATCAGCAATAATTTCATTTAAATCCTCAGTATATTTGCTAGATATTTTTGCCTGATTAATTTTATTGGGTTTTAAAATTTTATGGTCGAGTTTATTAATATAAGCACGTAGGCGTTTTGATTTTAGTGTGAGCGTGGTAAATTGACTTTTTAACTTATCAACATCTGCAAGCGTGGTTGTTGGGTCAAGTTGAGCGAGCAATTGATTTTTCCTCACATGGTCACCATCTTTGACAAAAATCTGTAATACCGTGCCGCCTTCTAGATGTTGAATGACTTGGATTTTTCCTTGAGGAACAAGTTCTCCACTGGTGACAGCTGTTTCAGTAATTTTAGATAACGAGGCCCAAATCAGTAAAGTAATTAAGATCATGGTAGAGCAGACAATGGCAAGCGTTGCCAAGCGCAGGTGATTCGACTCTTCTAATAGTGTTGCTGTTGAAATTTGTTGAAGCTGTTTAAAACTCTTACTTTTTTTCATAAGAGGTCCTTAGGCGCGCTGGGTAAAACGTCATCTGGTAGCCCTTGTCTGATAATTTGGCCATGATCAAGTAATAGTACGTGATCTGCTAGCTTTAAGTGTGAAGGACGATGAGTGATTAAAATAACAGTGGTACGACCACGGAGCTTTTTAATTGTTTCGATAAAGCATTGATCCGCTTCGTAGTCTAGACCATTAGCAGGTTCGTCTAGCAAAAGTATCGGGGCTTTTTTTAGATAGGCACGTGCTAATGACAATCGTTGTTGGAAGCTACTGGCAAGGTGGGCACCATCGCGAATTGGGCTATCAAATTGCTTGGGTAGCGAGAGAATATCATCAAGTACACCGGCTTCTTTTGCCGCTTGATATAGATCACTGTCTGATGCTCCTGAGCAAGATAAGCGTAAGTTTTGTGCAATTGAACCATAGAATAATTGCGGCTCTTGTGGAACATAAGCAATGGCTTGGCGTAATGAAATGGGGTTAATTTGGCGAATATCACAGTTATCGATTAGAACACTACCTGCTTGTGGTTGGTAAAGCCCAGGGATTAATTTTAGAATTGTTGATTTTCCTGAGCCATTACGGCCGATAATACCAACGACTTGTCCGGCTTGAACAGTAAAACTGGCTCCAATGAGTGCAGGGTCGAGTGTCGGTGCATAGCGGATGCTGACACGATTAAAAGTGATATTACCTTTAAAATGATGTTGTTCGTTGGTGCTGATGGTGCCGGGCTTGCTTTCAAGCTCAAGTTTCATCAGTAAGTTAATCTGGCGAATGCTGACGATAAGTTGCTCTAAGCGTGGTAGAGTGGTAAATAATGTTTTAATAGGAGATAGAATTTTCCATGTTAAAATCATAACAGCAATTAAGGCACCGACGGAAAGAGCACCATTAAACACCATGAAAACACCAAAAAATAAAATAGCAAGGCCAGATGCGATCATAATATTATCAGCAATAGCTTGAGCTGTTGCAGTAATGACTGTGTTTTTTAAATTATCTAATGTGGCAAGGCCCGATAGTTCACGATAGCGCTCACACCAAATTTTTTGTGCGCCGGTATATTTAATGGTGCGCATTAGTCGCAAAGACTCTAGCAAAAACTCTTGGCGCTCTGAATTACTTTGTGCGGTATCTTTAATTTGTGCTTTGGCTTTGGTATGGATTAATACGCCGACAATAAATAATAAAATTCCCATAACAATTGGTACAATAGCAAGCCACTGACCGAGTATTGCAATAATGACTAAAAAAATAAGAATAAACGGTAATTCAAAGAGAATACTAACGAGTGACCCAGTTAGAAACTCGCGGATATTATCAAAGTCTTTTAAACGCGCCACTTGTGCACCGACGGTTGCACTTTCGGTATAGCTGGGTGATAAATACAGCAAGTGTTCGAAGATTGCATTGCCGATATCTCGGTCCAGACGTGCACTAATAAATGCTAATATATGTGAGCGTAATAAATACAAGATGCCGATACTGATTAAAGCAATACTTACGCCGATACTAAAGCTTGATAGCATGGAGATCGAATGTGTTGAAATCACTCGATCATAAACTGACATGATAAATAAAGGAGTTGCAATGGCTAAAAAATTAAGCAAAAAACTGATAAAAAATGTATGATACATTAATTTTTTATTTTGCCCTAAAATATTGATAAACCAGTTTTTGGCCGTTGGCGTTTGACCCTTATTGGCCAGTTCCTCTTCAGCACCAATGGCTTTGAAAAAATAACTCATACCAGAGATGACCAGTTCGGGCAGGGTGAGCTGAATATTCGCAGCACCATCAAAGACAGTATATTGATTAAATTGATTAACGGAGATGACAATCAGCACACGGCCTTCATCAGAAATAAATAAGCAGGGTAATAGCCGATTATCAATTTTATTGAGTTGGGTTCGCATTGTCGTGCAACTATAGCGTAAATTTAGCATGACCTGGCGAAATGAAGATAAATCTAGTCCTTCGGTAAAATGTGGCAAATTTTCATTAAGCGCTCGTTGATCACCTTGCCAGCCTAATGCAGTTAACAGTGGTTCGAGACTGTTAATAAACGCGGCGCGAATATTATGTTCTTGGGCAGTTAGTGCAGAGCTCATGTGACTTTCTCCACAAGGCTTTTATTCTCGAGGATAAAGGTTTTATCTGCATGTGCTAGCAATGATGGGCGATGAGAGACGAGGATGAGTGTGCAGGTACCTTTAAGTTGCTCAAGCACATTAATTAAGATGGTATCACCTTGCATGTCCATGGCCGTATTGGCCTCGTCGAATAGGACGATTGGTGGCTTATGAATAAGGGCTCGGGCAATCGCAATGCGCTGAATAATGCCGCGAGGTAGTGATTCCATGGCGTGATTGGCAACAGGAGTGTGATAGCCTTTGGGCAAGCGCTCAATAATTGAGTCAAGGCCAAGTAATTGGCTGACCTCAATGGCTTGTTTATAATATTTTTGTTCTTGAAATAATGTTAGATTATCGATGATCGTGCCATTAAATAAATCACCATGCTGAGGTAAATAGGCAACATGTTGGCGGATACTTTGAATTTTCAACTTTTGAATGTCGTGGTCGTCGATTAATATACGACCTTGATCGGGTTGATATAGCCCCATAATGAGCCAAAGCAGTGAACTTTTGCCACTGAGGCCATCGCCGGTGATGCCAACAGTGGTTTTTGCTGGAATATCAAGGCTAATATTTTTAAATAGCCAGTTTTCATCATCTTTATCTGTGTCTGTATTATTATTAATATTTTTTTTGTCATAACGAAAACTGACATGTTCAAAGCAAATGTGGCCATCAATATGGGCGAGTTGCTTTTGCGTGGGAACATACTCTGGAGGTAGTTTAAAAACTTCTTGTAATTTATCTTCGGCAATACGAATCGATTGCAAGCGGTTCCATACGGAAGTCGCACGATTAATTGGCTGCAAACAGCGCCCTGACAGTAAGGTACAGGCGGCAAGACCACCAATTGTTAGTTGTCCTTGTAAGACTAGCAGGGCGCCTATTGCAACAGTCGCGACCATGCTCAATTGTGAGACTAGCAAGCCAAAGGACATCACATGGGAGGCTTTAATGCTGAGTTTATGATCATTGATTGCACTACTGCCTTGTAGGCGCTCGTAGCGGCGTAGCATTTGGGCTTCCATGGTCATGGATTTAATTGTATGAATGCTTTGTAACACTTCAATAATGAAATTAAGGCGGCGGTCTTCATGTTCACGCCGTTGCATCAGTAAGGCTTTTAAGTGCTGGTTGATAAAAACTGTGAATAAGATAAAGGCGGTAATAATAATGAGAGGAACAAAAATGAGCACGCCGCCGATATAAGCGATCAGAAAAATAAAAATCAGGACAAAGGGAATATCAATCAATGAAGTAATCGCCTGGCCGGCATAAAAGTCACGTAGTTGGCTTAAGGAATTTATTTGTTCTAGATGTACACCATGTCCACGTTGTTCATATTCGGAGAGTGTGCTATTGATCATAGTTTTAAAGGCATTACAGCTGGTTTGATGCTCAAATTTTGCATCGGCCCAGGCGCTGACATAGGAGCGGCTGATACGAAACAGGGTTTCGAGGGTGAGAGCAATCAGCACACCAATCACGAGTAGATAAAGCGTTGGTAGTGATGAATTAGGAATAATACGATCGTATACTTGTAATAGGGCCAGTGGAAATGCGAGTGAAAGTATATTAATTAATAAAGAGACAAGCAGTATCGTTGCAAGAATATGCTTTGCATTTTCCCAAGCACTAAATATGTGTATACGCGGTTCTACAGATGAGTTTGATAACCCCACAACCTTCGACCATTCTTTACTTTATTTTTCCCCTTAACCTTAAAGAATAGTTGATTTTATGGTGTTAGATTGTGGTGTTATTTTGGCTCTGTCATTGTTGTCTCTTTTATAAAGAGTAAATAGAGCCTAATAATTTAGTTAATGGGGGTGGCACTGCAGCCTGGTGAGGGTGTGCATATATAGAGGTAAGGCGTTATTTGTTGCGCCTGCTGGTATTTTTCGGTTACTGTGCTGACAAACTGTTGGGCGTGGTCTGCTTTGACTAATGCCACGGCACAGCCGCCAAATCCGGCACCGGCCATACGAGCCCCTAGGCAGCCTTCAGTTGCTAAAGCAATTTGCACTACCGTATCCAGTGCGTCACTGGACACTTCAAAGTCTTGGCACAAACTTTCATGACTTTCGGTCATTAGGGTGCCAAAATGTTCAGTATCATGATTGAGTAAAGCCTGTTTGGCTGCCAAGACACGGGCATTTTCACTAATGACATGTCGAGCACGTTGATAGGTCGTTTTATCAAGGCGTGCCTGAAGTTGTGGTAAGTTTGTTTCTGACAGAGCACGCAAGTTGTCGGCCGCCATACTCTGTGCTGCGACTTCGCATTGCTGGCGTCGTTTATTATAGGCGGAGTCAATTAAGCCACGACGTGTGGCGGTGTCCATGACAATAATTTTGCTGTCTTTAGGTAAAGGCAGTTGCTCATAGTCAAGAGAGTCACAATCAATCAATAGAGCGTGATTGGCTTGACCGAGGGCACAAATAAACTGATCCATGATGCCGCAGTTGACTTTTATCCACTCATTTTCAGCGCGTTGTGCCAATTTGGCCATTTGTACAGGCTCCCAGAGCATGCTATTGCTGATGCAAAGCGCATGAGCGATGGCCAGCTCAAAGGATGCAGAGGAGGAAAGGCCCGCGCCGATGGGAATATCACCATAGATCACAGCATCAAAGCCATAGGTGAGTTTTTGATGATAAGTGTGTAAAGCCCAGGTCATACCTTTGGCATATTCACCCCATTCATGATCAGCGGCGACAAGTTGGTCAAGCAAAAAAGAGTAGTGGTCTTCAAAGTTTGTTGCATAAAGATTGACCTGCTGATCTTGGCGTGGGCGGATGAGTAAATGAGTGGCTTTATCAATAGCGATGGGCATGACAAAACCGTGATTATAGTCGGTGTGTTCACCAATTAAGTTGACACGGCCAGGGCTGCAGATATGCCATTGTGCAGGCTGAGTGTAGTGTTTTTTAAATATTTCAGTAAGGTGAAGTGCCATAACAGTGTTCTCTACTATCTCTTTGTTCAATGTTTCTTTATTTATGTGTTTTGAATTCAAAGTTCACGTAAGCAGGCTGCTGCTTGCTCTGGTGTTAAATCTCGTTGTGCCTCAGCGAGCATTTCATAGCCGACCATAAATTTTTTAACCGTAGCTGAGCGCAATAAGGGTGGATAAAAGTGGGCATGCAGCTGCCAATGAGTGGTTTTTGACTCTGTTTCTGTGGTTATGGATTGGTCAGGTGCACCATGCCAGCCCATGGAGTAAGGAAATGAGCTGTTAAATAATTGATCATATTTTACTAATAATGATTTTAATAGCTGGGCGAGAGAGTGGCGTAAATCATTTAAAAGGGCAGGCAAGTGTTGCGCTGGAAACTTAGGCAGTAATAAGGTCTCATAGGGCCATAAGGCCCAATAAGGTACAACAGTAATCCAGTCATTGTTTTCGACAACGGTGCGTTCGCCTAATCGTGATTCGAGTTTTGCATAGTCTAATAATAGGGGTTGTTTATATTTTTTAAAGTAATCAAGTTGAGACTCATCTTCTTTTTGCGCTTCATTGGGTAGAAAGTCGCTGGCCCAGACTTGACCGTGTGGGTGAGGATTGGAGCAGCCCATAACGGCCCCTTTATTTTCAAAAAGTTGCACCCAGCGATAGGTTTGCTTAAGTTCGGTCACTTGGTCTGCCCAGGTATTAATCACTGTGATAATGTCTGCTACAGGCAGGTTAGCTAAGGTTAGGTCATGGCGGGGAGAAAAGCAGATAACCCGACAGACACCGGATGCAGGGGTGTGTCGAAGTAACGGGGATTGTTCTATGATTGTTGCGGTACTCGGATTATCTTCGGGCAATAAAGCAGCAAAGTCATTTTCAAAGACGTAAGTTCCTTGATAGTCTGGGTTGGTTTGACCATTCGCTCGAGTATTACCTGGACATAAATAACACTGTTTATCGTAGTGAGGGTGTGACTGAGAGGATGATTCTTCTTGTTGCCCTTGCCAGGGGCGTTTGGTTCTGTGAGGTGAGACGAGCACCCACTCTCCACGTAGTGGATTAAAGCGGCGATGTGAGTGATGAGTCACGGCGGCTCCTTGGAGTTTAGATATAGTTTGGCTTATTGTACGTGTTTTAAGTTTGGCTGCAATTGAGTAAGTGGGACAGTGTAGGATGCTGAGTTTGTTTATGTTAGCATGAGAAACAATTTTACAATGATAAAAAATAACACGCTATTGAGGGCGCTCATGTTTAAAATTAAAAAAACGTCTAAAGTTATTTTTGCACTACTCGGGCTTAGTTCTTTATCGGCTTATAGTGCGTTTGCAGAGTCAGTACAAGCTAATTCCGTCACGCCACAAAATCAAGGTCAGACTCAAGTGGTTAGTACACCTTCTTCGACTACTGGGGTAGCGGATACAGCCACTGCTGATACGGCCGCAGTTGGACCATTAGTCCCTGTTGATGCCGAGTCAGATCCCAGCTATTATGCTTTTGAGCATTACACAGCGAATCCACCGCTCAATCAATACGGGGCGGTGAATGTTGATGCGCATGTGGCTGAGAATGTTCAAGTCCCCGCAGCGCCGGTTGCCGCCGGTGGGGCAAAGGCGACGCCAGCAGCGCTTTCTTCACAATGGCCGGCATTGGTGCCACCACAGCCGCAATTAAATGCTAAAGCTTATATTTTGATGGATGCGGCAAATGGCAATGTGCTTGCCGCCTATGATGGTAATAAGCGCATGGCTCCTGCTAGTACGACTAAGCTTATGTTGCTTTATATCGTACAACAAGAATTAAAATCAGGTCGTATTCATTTAGATGATATGGTTACTGTGCCAAAAATTGCTTGGGCAACGGGTGGTTCTCGTATGTTTTTAAAGCCAGGTAGTCAAGTTGCAGTGAAAGATTTAATTCAGGGTATTATTGTTGATTCGGGCAATGATGCCGCAGTTACTTTGGCAACTTATATGGGCGGGACACAAAGTGCTATTGTTCATTTGATGAATCAGGCATTAAGATCTTTAGGAATGCACAACACTCACTTTAGTGATGTCATGGGATTGCCTGCACCTGCGCACTTTTCAACAGCCTATGATTTAGGCAAGCTTGCTTATGGATTAATTAATAATTACCCAGAGTACTATTCTTGGTTCTCACAAAAGTACTTTCGTTACAATGGTATTCGTCAGGCGAATTTTAATCGTTTATTATTTATTTACCCTTATGCTGATGGTTTAAAAACTGGCAGTACTGGTGCGGCAGGTTTTTCTTTAGTTAGCTCGGCAAAAACGCCAGGCAATGCTATGCGTTTAATTGCCGTAGTCTTAGGCGCGAACTCTGATAATCAAGTTGCAGCTTTAAGCAAAGAACTATTAACCTATGGTTTTCGTTTCTTCGAAGGGCGTGAGCTTTATCATGCAGATACTAAGTTAAGTGAGCGTCATGTTTGGTTAGGTCAGAGCAATACCTTGCCTGTGGGTATAGAAAAGGCATTGTATGTCACGATTCCACAAGGTGCAGATGCAAAGCTCAAAGCGAATATGGTCTTTGATGATGCGTTAAAGGCACCGATTATCAAGGGCCAGAAAGTGGGTGAGTTGAAAGTAACACTTGCAGGTAAATCAGTGGCGGATGTGCCGGTTGTCGCAATGACCGATATTGCTCAGGGCAGCTTCTTTAAGCGCTTATCTGATCATGTTCGATTGTTCTTTGATAAAATATTTTAATGATTTTTTAAGTTAATTGGTTAATAGGGCGCATTATGCGCCTTTTTTTGTTTTTTTAATTTTGTTAAAGAAAAGGTAGGCCTTATAACATCGCCTGCTTGGACATGAGTTTATGTTTCTTACACGTGCTTGATATAAAAAACTGCTGCATTAAATTTAACGTATGAATGCTGTAACTAAGGCCGTGGGCGAAAAAGCGGTGGCGGAATTTTTGCCACCATAACACGAGATTCAACTGTTTACTGTGGTTTATAGCGCTAATTTTTGCCCCTGCTCTTGCTCTGGCTCCTGATCTGGTTCTTGCTTTACCTCTGGCTCTGATGAGGCCTGGCCCTCGGCACTTTGCTGCTGAGTTTGAAAAGGAGTGGTATCTGGTAATAAATTTGAATAATCAAATGCCTGATTATTAAATGAGAGGTGTTGCAGTTGCTTTAGCAAGACACGTCGTTGTAGTGTACAGATAAATGCTTGAGCTAATGGAGAAATTTCATGCTCTTCGGCTTTAACATTCAGGCGAATTGGGCAACGCTTGGCTTGGTTTATAGCACATACGGATTCGACGAGCTGAGCAAGAGTCATGGCTTGTTTATTCTTTTCTTCTTCTTGTTCTTTAAGGGGGATGCTCTGACGAAGAGGGCAATGAAATTGAGCCTCTATTTTTATCGGTGTTTCTGTAGTCGGTATACCTGGGGCAATTTGTGTTAATTGAGCGTCTAGCTTTGGTCCGTTGTTCACTTGGTAATCAAAGATGCTAAAGCCATCATCTGTTTTCAATATCTCTCCAACAGTAATAATGGCCCCTGCTTGTTGAGTGAATAATAATAGCTTCTGAAACTCTTCACGGCTCATTGCAGCTAAGGTCTTTGGCTCTAGATCAAAACTGAACCCCTCAGTTTGAAGAAGTTGCTCAGGCTTTTTATCTAATTGTAGGTTGGGCTCTTCTTCAAGTAATTTTTTTATTTTATCAGCGGTTTCTTCGGCTTCTTCTTCATCGAGGTTAGGTGCTTCAATGCTGCACTTAGCTAGCTGCTCTATGAGGTAGTCTAAAAATTTTTCTTTCTGTGCTGCGAGTATATTTTTTTCGATGATTTGCAGATTAAAGCCGGCGATAATTGCCGCCACCATACTTTTTTCTGCTGGCGTTCTTGAGTTCCACCATTGTTCAAGTGTCATATGAGCTCACCTTATATTTTTATATGTTCTGAGTTTCTTATCAGATATCAATATTTTTTAAATTAGTCAATATTACTTTTTATGAGAACATTTGAAATTCTACTTAAAGCTCGATCGCTGCGAGCCAAGGAGTGCAAAGCACGGGGTGAGTAGGCCGAGGTAGGTGAGGATTTTTAGCAGAGCGGAGTTGCGGAAGAGCGTAAGGTCTGTAGCAAGCGTAACGAGTGTCTAAAAATCTTTACGAGCCGTAGCGCCATTTGAGAGCAGGGTATGTAGTGGCCGATTCAAGGCACGTAATGCCCTGTGACGAGGGCAGCCGAGGGTTTATAGTCGTCGCGTTTTGCTCGGCGATTTTGCATCATTGGATGTGCAAAATACCTACCGAGGTAGCGACGCTTACGTCTCACTCTAAATATATTGATTTTTAATTAGGCCCCGTTGACATTTCACCTTAGCCATAAGATGGTGCTTGCAATTTTCAAAAAGGATAAATATCTGCAAGCTCTTTTTTCAAAACGTGAAAAAACCCTTCTAAATTGCTTTAACTTGCCAATGCAACACTCTACCAAGTGCCTTTCTTTGTAAACATGCTGATCATGGTAAAATTTATTAGCCCTATTTGATTTAGAAGGAATAACACATTTAGAGCCCTTATTAGTAATCAGCTCTCTTATTTTTATGTCATCATAAGCTTTATCAGCAATAATTTGATCAAACCTAGCGCTATCGATATTAAAAGCCAGGCTTGCATTCGCTAAAAACACCTTTTTCCAGTTTTGAACAGTTTTAGGGACTAGCTCATATTTCGAGCATATTTGGTTGAGCGTCTGATCTCCTTCGATGACCTCTAAGACAACTTTAGTTTTAAATTCAGCGCTTGGCTTCTTTCTTTTTTGGACTCATATCATAGCTCCTAAAATGTTAAGCATCATTTTAACCTTTCAGGAATAAATCGTTAAACTATTCTGTCTGAAAACTCGGGAGCATTATACTTTCACGAGACACTAAAGGATAGGCTTTTTTGGTATCAATCAAACGCATAGACCCAGGCAGAAGATCTTTTATTTTTTCGAGCATCTTCT
>LVCQ01000072.1 GCA_001644975.1 Piscirickettsiaceae bacterium NZ-RLO1 | reverse complement strand
CCTTGGCTCGCAGCGTTAGAATATTAAGAAAAAATAACTAAGTAATATTTTAGAATGACAACTTCTTAAAATAAACCAACTAAAAGATATAGAAGGAAAAGCATTTAAAAAGTTATTATTTAAATAATAAGAAACAATTAAGTTGTTAGTAACAGACAGACACCCTCCAATATAACACCATACTATGCTGATTTAAAACGACTTAACGGGTAAGGATCTTCGAAAACTGCCATTAGCTACTCCTCAAAATGAACAGAAACAGCAGCCGCTACAGCACCATCCGTATCACTTTGCATACGAAGGCATTCAAAAAGCCGCATAGGCCCTCTACTTTGTCGATTTGCACGAACACTCTCAGAGTTACTTTTAATTTCAGCGAACGAGATTTCCGCAAGCCCTATTTTCGTCATATGCTCAATAAAATCAGCAGCAGACATTCCTTCCCCAGGGCCTTTATATAGCATTTTAGTCCATTGCGTCCTACCAAAACTAAATTTTGACACTCTAGTGCTCTGAATAGCTAGAGCAAGAATATTCTTTGTGGCCTCCACTGCTGCATGCTCTATACTGAATAAACCACTAGCACTTTGTGACTCTAGTATTTTTGCTAAGTTTTTAGGAATACAGTACACATCACTGCCCAAGCTCACATGCTTACCATACTTAGTCGCTTGAAAATCAGCAGCCCTTAAAAAACTCTCTAGCCATTCTTTATGCTTCTCACTTACATTTAAAACCACAGCATGTTTATTTTTTTGACTAGCTTGTACATCTTGTTCATGGTTTTGTAAGGAACCCTTTGACTCTGCCAGCAACTGTCCTCTAAATGGGTCGGTTTCACCGCTATATTTAGCTGGAATACTACCGTCAGAAAAATGTTGCTCCGCACTTTATGGATTTCTTCTCAACTCCTGCGCTAATACAAATTTAGCAAAAGAATTATTCCTCATATAGCAACTTCCATCTGCTCCCGCAGCACAGCCACTATTATAATTTTCCAGCGCTGCTTTTGTTATTTGATGGAGCTCATCATCATTTAAGCCTACTGAGAGACATAATACATACTCACAGATCGCCTGTAGCTGTGTATGCGAGTCATAATTTGTTTTACCATATTTTCGATTTCTGCCGGTGCAATTTCGCCCCAACAACCTTTCTAACTGATTTAAATAGTCTGCTGGAAGTCCTTCTTCCCCAGAAAGGAATTGTTTCATTTTATTAACTGAATAACGACTATCAGCAGCTAATAGCTCATCAATTACTCTAAACAATCCCATAGCATCACCCCTTACCTTAAATTAATACATTATGTATTTAAGATAATTATTGAGATCATATTAGCAGTAGTATTTTATTTAGAAAAGAGTTTTTATTTTTTATAAAAAAATTAATATAGATAGCGTACGAGTTAGGCTATAATCCTGCCCAGCATTACTCTGCATCGTACGCTTTATACGCGATATTTATTAATGCTTTAATCCCAATTTAAAATCACCTTACCACTTTGGCCGGATAACATTGCATCAAAACCTTGCTGGAAGTTATCAATTGAAAAATGATGGGTAATAATTGGACTTAAGTCTAAGCCACTTTGCAACATACTCGTCATTTTATACCAAGTTTCAAACATCTCACGGCCATAAATGCCTTTAATCTGCAAGCCCTTAAAGATAACTTGATTCCAATCTATCGCCATCTCACCTGGCGGAATACCCAATAAAGCAACCCGGCCACCATGATTCATCGTCTCAAGCATCTGCCCAAACGCCTGGCCATTCCCAGACATTTCCAAGCCAACATCAAAGCCTTCAGTCATATTCAGCTCATCCATCACAGTAGTTAACGACTCACGCGTAACATTAACAATACGTGAGGCGCCCATCTTCTCAGCAAGAGCCAAACGATAATCATTCACATCAGTGATCACAATATGACGTGCACCAACATGACGTGCAACTGCGGCCGCCATCACACCAATCGGCCCTGCCCCTGTGATTAGCACATCTTCACCCACCATTTCAAAGGATAAAGCAGTATGTACCGCATTGCCATAAGGGTCAAAAATAGCGGCGACATCATCACTAATTTCATCAGGAATCTTAAAGGCATTCAGCGCTGGAATCGCTAAATACTCCGCAAAAGCACCCGCGCGATTAACCCCGACACCCACAGTATTGCGACATAAATGACGACGACCAGCCCGACAATTACGACAATGACCACAGGTTAAATGCCCTTCGCCAGACACTCGATCACCAAGGCTAAACCCCTGAACTTCACTACCAATTTCAACAATCTCACCCACATACTCATGACCAACATGCATCGGCACTGGAATCGTCTGACTCGCCCAGTTATCCCAGTTATAAATATGAATATCCGTCCCACAAATTGCCGTTTTTTTAATTTTAATTAAAACATCATTATGACCCACTTTAGGATGCTCAACATCCACCATCCACAGCCCTGTTTCAGGTTTAATCTTTGCTAACGCCTTCATCCGATACCCCTTTCTTGATAAATTTCACACTTAACTTATCTTAATCTTTAAGTGTTAAAAAATTAGGGCAATCATGCCCCAATATAAAATAACAAAACCAAAAATAAATTAGTTAATCGCACCAAACTTACGGCCTGCACGCACAAATGCGGCAACTGCATGATCGATTTGCTCCGGGGTATGCGCCGCAGACATCTGCGTACGAATCCGCGCTTTACCTTTAGGCACCACTGGGAACGAAAAAGCGATCACATAAATTCCCTCAGCAAGCAATTCTTGCGCAATATCACTGGCTAATTTAGCGTCATAGAGCATCACTGGAATAATCGGATGTTCACCTGGAATCAAGTCAAAACCGGCATCTGCCATGCCTGCTCTAAAGCGTTGGCTATTCTCGCGTAAAGTCGCAAGACGCTGCTTACCTTCATCACTTTGGATTAGCTTTAATACGTCGACAGAGGCCGAGCTAATAACAGGCGCAAGCGCATTCGAAAATAGATAAGGGCGTGAGCGCTGGCGCAACCATTCGATTATTTCTTTTTTACCCGCCGTATAACCTCCTGAAGCACCACCTAAGGCCTTACCTAAAGTTCCTGTAATAATGTCTACACGATCAACTACACCACAATGCTCAGGTGTTCCTGCCCCTGTTTCACCCATAAAGCCAACCGCATGCGAATCATCAACCATCACCATTGCATTGTATTTCTCCGCTAAATCGCAAATCCCCGGTAAATTAGCAATGATACCATCCATAGAGAACACACCATCAGTCGCAATCAACTTCACCTTCACACCCTTTGCATCGGCCGCTTGCAGTTGCTTTTCTAAGTCTTGCATATCATTGTTTTTATAACGATAACGCGCGGCTTTACACAAACGCACCCCATCAATAATACTGGCATGATTAAGCTCATCACTGATAATAGCATCCTCAGGACCTAGTATCGTCTCAAATAGCCCCGCATTCGCATCAAAGCAAGATGAGTACAAAATAGAGTCTTCTTTACTTAAAAACGTAGCGACTTCTTGCTCTAATGCTTTATGTACCGTTTGCGTACCACAGATAAAGCGCACAGAAGCCATGCCATAACCGTGCTCAGCTAAAGCCGCTTGGCCCGCCTTAATCAAATCTGGGTGATTGGCTAAGCCCAAGTAATTATTCGCACAAAAATTAACAACTTTCTGACCTGTTGTAATACTAATGTCTGAACTTTGCTGACTATTAATCACCCGTTCTGGCTTGTAATAGCCTGTCTCTTTAAGCGTTGCTATTTCATTGGATAAATGTTGTAAAAATTTAGCTTCTATCATTATCTTTCCTAAGCTCTATTAAGTTCTATAACCACTCATAAAATCTTTGCCCACCATAGCGAAATATAACGCCTTTGTCATCATAGGCTATATTTTAAAGGCTACTAATTTACCATGTCGCAACAACACGACCAAATTTCGCCCAAGCTCAACAGAAACTTCTAATTAAATTTACAGTGCCATCAACTGACATTAAAAACTACACTCAGCTCAAACAATTCAAGAAAAAGCCAATCACAAAAAAAATAACTGAGGATACTCCATGAAAATCAAAATATTACTGGCCACAGCGTTAACAAGCAGCCTCATTGCAACAGCGGCTATTGCCTCACCAACAACAAATAACCCACCTCCTCTGCAAGGTACACAATGCAATGTAGGCCAACAGTGCTCTCTTTCTAATGGCATGGCCTATTTTGAGCTAAATCAATCTCAATATGGCTTATATACCTGCAAGCTTATTTCAGGTAATCAAACCAATACCCATGTTGTCACACTAAGCACCGGCAAAGATGCGCAAAACGTCTATTTAGCCCGTGTTGGTACAAAGGAATTTAAAGTTTACATTCAAGAACAAGCGAAAATATTTAGAAAGTACAATGGAGTTGGCGAAATAAAGTTTGTCGGCACCTCCGGTGATGCCATCTCATGCACGCAAGATCAGACATCGGCCTAGAAAATTAATTAAGGTGCTTAAATAACCTAAATCTCCAAACAAGACCAAGGGCGGGGATTTAGGGCTTTATATAATAGAAAAAGAGGTTTTGATAATCACCACCCACTATCAAATTAGAACACAATATCATTTTAGACCTTCACCACACGGCTTACTTGCTTGGGATGTTCGCCGCTTAATCAACCAATCCTGTAACCTACCAATTAAAAACATTTTACTATCTGCTATTCAAGAACTCGATGAGTGCTTTTGGTATGATGGCAACAACAAGCCCACCTGTCGCAACATTGTCGAACATACAAAATTAATTCAAGCAGCAGACCTTCACTACCCGATTATACTATGTAAAGACGGCCGAGTGATGGATGGCATGCATCGTGTTTGTAAGGCATTACTGCAGGGGTTAACGCATATTAACGCAGTGCAATTTACAATTGATATTAAGCCTGATTTTACTGGTATAAACCCAAAAGACTTACCCTATGACTAATTTTTCAAGCAAGAGTACCTAAGCGCTCTTAACTCCCCAGCTATTACACACTTTAATCGTGTTACTCGTTTGAGTAATAAATAACTGCTCTTCTGGTGCCGGACTAAAACCAAAGTTAATTTGATAATTTAACGGTGACTGTACTACTTGAGATGCCTCTTTATCAATAAATCCAGCCAATTTACCCCGACTATCACATAGTATTTCACCTTTCATAGATTGTGCATCACAGTGAAACGCCTTAAAATATTGTTTAGCATTTGGGTCATATTCAAATATCTCAACCTCAAAACTAACACTGGTGTTATCCATATTGTTACTGACATAGCTCGATAAATCAGCCGTATTCGTATGACTCGCATAAAAGCGCATAAATAGCGGTGAAGTTTTTTGCTGTCGCCAACCTAAATAACTCCCCACCCCCACAACAGACGATTTATCACCAGTTGTTGGGTCGATAACGTCAAAGTCAGAATTAAGCATTACTGTACCGATTGTGAGGCTTTTAACGTGCATAATGCGGCTTTGATTGTTACGATTGAAATTGAATCCTTGGAGTAAATTACAAGATGAATTGATTTTAAACATCGCTTATCCTTTAGCAAAAAAATTAATTGTCATATGAACTAGTAAAAATACAGCTGTAAAAAACAAAATTACCGAAAACAAAAGCCAAGCAGCTTTGAAGCAATATAAAGAAATACACTCTTTTATAGTCAAAGGGTTATTACCATCTCCTGTCCCATAGCAATATACTTTTAGTAGAAATCCACCAGCGCATAAGGCAAAAGAGCCAAAAACAACCATATAGCCACTATATATATCTCTATACCCCCATACAAATAAGGACATAATAAAAATAATTATCGCAGTCAACCTTGCTAAGTTTGTGCTTAGTTTTCCATATTGCTCACGACTAACCATTTTTTAAGGCCTTATACACACCTCCTACTGAGCCCAAACCTGCTATAGTTGCAAGGCCCCCTCCTGCCATCCCTAAACTTTTTCTTAGCTTAGCAAGCGCAACCTCATCCTTTTCTAATACTCCGGGTAATGACTCTAGCGCTCCAACTCCACCATAAATCACACTATTAGCCGCTAATGGCACACTCAAATCATTCGCAGACATCACAAGTGCCTGATAAAAGTGACTTTCAAACGAACCACCTGCGCTATGATCCCAATTATTAGCAAAAACTGCACTCAATGACGTTAAATGCGGCATAGCCTTAGCAAACCCTTTGCCTACTTGTTGCACACCCTGAGTAACGCCTTTAAGCTGATAAAATAAGTTATTTTCTTCCATCAGCGTCTCACCAATTTGAGCACTGCGAATAGCAAGCGTAGTGTCTAGCAATAATCCAGCACCTGCAGAAACACCAGCAATACCGTCTACAAACCACCCTATGGGCGTAACAGCAAACACAACCATCCCAACATAAGCTAAACTTTCTATCTTATGATGTTCGGCATAATGCCAACCACTTTTTACTTTACCTTCAACCATAGAGAAAAAGCCTTTAGTCTTATCCCACCATGATTCGTGAGAGCCTTCTTGATCATGTGCCACAGGTGCAATAAATCGAGTCCTTACCGGCCACATACTCTTTTCTGTTGGGTGAACTGTATGATCCGTTAAATCGGTATTAAATGCTAAAGATATCGTCGCCTTATCCTGTACCTCTCGCCACGGTTGCCCTGTAATTTGTTGTAACGAGCTTAGAACATCTCTAATGTGCGGCGCTTGATTATCCATTATATTAATTCCCTCTATTTTATTTCCTGCAATATACTATCACATCAAGATAAAAAACATTCACAAAGATACATTGTTTCAGATGTTTAAGTTCCTAAGCCTAATGATAAAAGATAAGAGATATCACAGGTTGGTTCCCTCATTTTATCAGCATCATAAGTAGCAAGGGTCATTTGGCTAAAAAATGGAAGTTGTTTATCCATGACAGCTCTAGATCTGTTTACTCCCGCTTTAGTTTTTTTATCAGATACCCAACCACTCATTCCCAAAACGAGCATATTTGATAAAAACCTCATTACAACACAACAAAAACGCCCCAAGCGTGAACAATCCTCCTGAAGGCCCACATTCGATAAAAATTCATCCTCATGTTCAGCAAGTTTAGTTTTCATGCTCTCAACACTTGGACTATCCGACATCACAAAATCGAAAAATGACTGCATAACATTAGTCTTATAAGTAAGGTAATGATCTGCTAAGCCTACTAAAGCAGTTTGGCCAATTTCACCAAGTGATCTCCCAGAAATCAGACCATAGACATCTTCAATTTTACTTTTTACAGTTTCTAAGCACTGGATATTTTTAGCAAACTGCTCAGAGTTAACCTGCGCTTTTTGGTTAAGATGATATAAATTCTCAGGGCCAAGGAGTCCTTGACTATTTAACCAATGATAATGAGCCATAAGTAAACGACAATTTCGTTTAAAATCTTCAGGGCCTTGTTGATAAGCAGAGAAAAGCTCACCTCTATCAATTCCTAATAATTGAAATGCTTTTTTATTGTTAAGGTATACAAAATCAAAATCAGCACACGCAAGGTCATCAGAAGAGAGTTCAGTTGCACCTTTTAATGCTGTTGCTTCAACAACTAAAGAGCCAACATCTGATGCTTCGATCGTTCTCTCTACCGCATCAGAATCCGCAGCCTCTCTAAAGTCCATAACATATTTACTGTTAACATTTACAAGAGTATTGAGCCCTGGAGGCTGTCCATCATCTGTAGGATCATATACTCGATCTTCAAGGGTTAATCCTAAGCTTTTAGTGCAATAATCCTGCACTAAATGATAACGACTTTGATGAAATGTTAACGCCTTAAAATGAAAAGGGTTTATTGTAGTTAATGATTGCAGCCCATCGATTCCCGTATGGTCCAAAGCAACATGTTTGACTGTTAGTCTAGTTTCATCTGTATGTTCAGGTATAAGAGAAGTAAAACATGGCAATCCACAATCAGCAGCAATGAGAATGGTACAGGCTTTAACATTGGCAGCTAAAGAAGCTTGTTCTGGTGTTACCGTGTATTTATAAGGGAGATCTCCCGGAACAGGGTCCACAGCTAAAATTTGTAATGGAATATCACACGTATCAGGGTCTTCGGCTAATTTATTTGCCAGCATATAACAACTGACTCCACCACGACTATGGCCTGAGATTGCTATACAAGGCGGCTTGCCCTGTTCGCGAATTTGCTGTTTTATAAAATCACGAGCATCATCAGTGTTTTGATTCCAATTCTTATTTCCAGTTGATCCATCAATGGCTCCAAGCCATGAAGTAATATAATTATCTCCATCTTCATAACAATTCCCAGGCCCTTGTCTGAGAAAAGCAGGCCCTTTACTTTCTTCTTCCCATTGCAAAGCGAGAGCAGATATCAGTTCACCTTCACTTTGGTGCCCTAAATTGGTAGAAGTTCCTTGAAAAAAAATACCGATAGGCTTTGTCATAAATTAGTCTTAAATATCAACAAAAACATGATAAACAAAATTATCATGTTATTTTTTGGTTTTAATACTTAGATATATTCAGTTTTTTTTATTTTTTTGAAAAAAAAGACAAAATAACAGCGATGCTAACTAACATTTATTTATTAAAGTGGAAATATGCATATAAATCACAGAAAGTCACAAAAATCAAGTAGAGCAACAAGCTTAAGTTTAAGTGCATCTGATAGAGTGAATAAACATAGCAATAAAAAAGCCAAGACAGTTATAATACAAAAATCAAAGCATACACTTAGTTTAGCATAGAGAATTTACATGAAATCCATTATCGCCTCACCCATCGGACCGCTGACAATTACCACAGATCACGAAGCACTCACGCAACTTTGCTTTGCAAGCACTACTGAGCTTCAACACAATCAACAATCTCAAACCAATAGTCTCAACAAGGCTATCATATCCACCGTTCATAAACGCGTGATATCAGAGTTAGCACACTATTTTAAACATTCTAACTCAACCTTAAATCAACGCTTCTCAGTACCAATAAAGCTTGAAGGTACACAATTTCAGCAGCGTGTCTGGCAAGCCCTACAAGATATCCCAGCTGGGAAAACTTTAACCTATGGCGAGCTGGCAAAAAAACTCAATACAGGGCCGCGTGCTATTGGCGCCGCATGCAGAACGAATCCAATTCCTGTGATTATTCCATGTCATCGAGTGATCTCTAAACAAGGCATTGGCGGCTTTTATGGCAAGACTTCAGGCGCATTTTTAAATATCAAAGCCTGGCTGCTGCAACACGAAGGTGCTTTATAATCTGAGCCGCATCAATATATTCAGCCACTTTTTGAGCTGAAAAAGGCGTTAAATAGGGAATTTTTGCGAGTAACGGCGCAGACAACGATTCGGTCAATGTATCAACATTTTCAGCTAAGTAAGGCATTTTCTCATCTAAGATGTTCGCCACCCAACCTAAACACGGTATATTTTCATGCTTTAATGCTTTCATGCTGAGCAAAGTGTGGTTCAAACAACCTAAACGTAACCCGACGACAAAAATCACCGGCCAGCCCAATATACGTATAAAATCTAAAAAAGTCTCTTGATGATTCAAAGGCTGCATTAACCCACCTGCTCCTTCTAAAATTACTCCCTCTTTATCTGCAACTAAGCTCGTTTTCATCACTGTCAGTAAGCGCTCAACCGACAAGCGCTCACCGAGTTCAGCCGCAGCTAAATGTGGTGAAATCGCAGGCTGATAACACAACGGATTAATATTTTCATAAGGAATCTTTCCTTGTACCAATGCTTCATAGGCAACAGCATCTTCATTTTTAAAAATACCATTTACCTTCTGTCCACCTGCAGCAATCAGTTTTAAGGGTTGTACATCAAGACCATATGAAAGTAATTTATGTACTAAACCCACACCAAAACAGGTTTTACCAACCTCAGTATCGGTACCGACAATAATCACTCCTGGCATAATTTTTTAACTACCTTATCTTAATTTTTCTCTTTTCTTTTACTGCAATGACTCTATTTTTTTAAACTTTCTAGCGACACTAAAACTTCCCCTGAATTTAATCGCTGCTTTTGTTCGGGCACCCAGGCATGGCCATAAATCACCTCAAAAGTCGCAGGCAGTACACCTTCACTCGTGCGATATTGTTCATAAGCTTGCTTCACGCACTCTAGTGCACCACGGCCCATCAACCCCTGACGTTTATCTCGAGCATGGTTATTCGCTCCTATAGTTTTTAAATCACCCATTAAAGCCATAATATCCGCATAGGTCATTTGGATGTATTCCATATCCATCACTGGATCAGCAAAACCTTGTTTTAATAATAAATCACCAATATCATGCATATCGATAAACGCATTGACATGCGGGTGATCATCCACCTGACTAAAACTCGCTTTTAGCTCTTTTAAAGTGTCCGGCCCAAAGGTTGTAAAGGTAAATAAACTCCCAGGCTTTAATACCCGCCATACTTCACTAAACACTTTGGCCAAATCACTCACCCAGTGCAGACAACTGCTACTGGTAATCAAATCCAAACTGTCGGCCATAAAAGGTAAGTGCTCTATATCTGCAGCAATCCAGTGATTTTTCTTAAATAGCTTATCCTGACAGCGTGCTTGTCTTAGCATTTTTTCAGCCAAATCAAGGCCGATAACCTGCGCCTTACTGAAGCGCGCTTTCATATGCCGCGTCAACACCCCAGTCCCGGCTCCCAAATCAACAATTCTTGCAGGATTTAAATGCACAAAATCTAAACGCTCATCCAAACGTTTAGCAATTTCCACCTGTAAAATTGCCGCCGCTTGATAACCATAAGCGGCCTGATTAAATGCACTACACATTTCTTTTTTATTAAACTGTTGTTTTATCATTACTCAATATTCTTATCCAAGCGGCAAGCTCATGTACATGAGTTAATAACGGCAAATGCGCTGCCCCCATGATGACCTGATAATCTAACCCCACCGTCTGATAATAGGGCAAGGTCAATGGCGCAATCCTATCATATTCACCATAAAGGTGCAGTTGTGGCTGAATAAAATCACATTCCAAAGCTCTAAAATCCACAGTCGCGAGTATCTCCAGGCCAAGATTTAATGCCGCGCTTGTGACCTTTTCTGCACCGAAGCGCTTTGCCCATGCCATAAAATTAGCAGGTTTATAACCGCCTTGAATCTGCAAAGCACAAAAGCGCTGTTTTAAGCGTAAAATACCGGCAATTCCAGCGTCAGTATCAGTATCAGAAAAAACCTGCTTAAATGCCAATAATTGCTGAGGATTTAAACCATTCCAACCGTTTTCTTTAACAAAATAAGGCGGACTTGCAATTGTTATTAACCCTTGCACCTGCTGCTTTCTTGCTATCATTGTCACTTGCCGTGCAATCAATCCACCTAAGGACCAGCCAATGACGATACTCTCTTTTAGGCCCTTTTGCATCATCATGGTTAATATATACTCAGCGATTTGCTGAATATTCCTCACACTCTGATCTGCTATCTGAGCATAACCCGGCAAATCAATTGCACAAATATTAAATTCATCGCTTAAGTGCTGACACACCCCCTGCCAAACCCAAGAAGAGGCACCCCAACCATGAATTAACATCAGGTTTTTCTTAGCCATATTTTAAGCCATAAATATAAATTAACTAGATTAAAGTGCTTGCTCTTGTAAATATGCTAATGCCTCAACAAAACACTGAATATCTGCCTTGCGATGCACTGCTGTCACAGTAATACGCAAACGTGAAGCTCCCTGTGCTACTGAGGGTGGCCGCATAGCAGCAACCCAGAACCCTTGCTCTTTTAGCGCCTGTTGCCACTGTAATGCACGCTGCTCTGTCTTTAAGATAATCACCTGAATCGGTGACAATGAGCCTTCTTCATAAGCGACACCATGTTTTTTGCATAATGCAAGAAAGTAATCAATGTTTGCTTGTAAGCGCTCACGTAATTCATCACCTTCTCTTGAGCGAATCAATGTCAAACTAGCACGTGCTGCTGCAGCCCATGCGGGTGGTTGTGCCGTCGTATAAATCGCACTGCGTGAGAACTGTGTTAAATATTCAATTAAGCAGCAAGAACCTGCAGCAATCCCACCCATCACGCCAAACGCCTTACCCAATCCTGCTGTCATCAGGCCATTTTCTGGTAATTGAGACAAACAAGTACTCAACCCACGACCTTGTTCACCAAAAATACCCAGACTGTGCGTTTCATCCAATAATACATTCACCTGGTAGCGTTCTATCAAGCCAAGTAATTCAGCCATAGGGACCTGATGGCCATCCATACTAAATAACGCTTCACTGATCACCCATAAACTCTTTTTCGTTGGAGCTCCGGCTAAGCTTTTAGCGACGGGATCTTCATTACCGCTTTCACCAAGCGATTGAAACATATCTCGCATTGTTAGCTTTTTAAGTAAGCGAGTCAGATCTTGCATATTATTATGAGCAAAGCGCCGAATATGAGCATGGGCCTGTAAACTACCATCTAATAAGGATGCATGGTTCTCTCGATCATGAATCACTGGAGCCTCAGAGGACAGTAGCGCTGTTAGTGTGCCAATATTTGCCATATATCCAGAAGAGTAAAGCAAGACGGCATCAACCTGTAGCCACTCAGCCAGCTCTTGTTGTAGTGCCTCATGCTCTGGATGAAACCCCGTGACTTGTGCTGATGACCCACTCCCAACTCCATAGCGATTAACCGCCTGCACCACAGCCTGCTTTAAGGCATGATGCTGACTTAAACCAAGATAATCATTGCTGGCAAAGTTAACATAACACTTACCAGCCACTTGACAGCGACCATGCTCACTTTGCTGCATACTATAACGAATACGCATACGCTGCTTCTCTTGATGAGCCATTAATTGTGATTCAAGCTTAGCGAATAAGGCCATTACGCTGACTCTAATTGCTTTTTATTAATACCCAACTTGTCAAAAAGTGCATAATCCTGCTCATAATGACGTGATGGCACCGTCAGTAATTTTTCTCCAGAATGAATCGAATTTGCACCGGCAAAGAAAACAAGACTGTGCATCTCATCGTTCATCAAATGCCGTCCAGCAGTTAAGCGTACCACTGACTTAGGCATTAAAATACGTGCAACAGCGACAGTACGAACCACCTCAAACGAATCAATAATTTCCCGATTTTCTAAGGGAGTGCCTTTAATAGGGATTAATACATTAATGGGCACACTTTTAGGTTGCTCAGGCAAGTTTGCTAACTCTATCAACAAGCTTTCACGGTCATGGCGCCCTTCACCTAAGCCAACAATGCCACCACTACACACATTAATTCCAGCATTGCGCACATGGGCAATTGTCTCTAAACGATCATCAAAAGTCCGCGTTTTAATAATTTCAGGATAATATTCACGTGATGTGTCTAAATTATGGTTATAATAATCTAAACCCGCCTCTTTAAGCTTACCGGCTTGTTCTTTTGATAGCATCCCTAAGGTCACACATGCTTCCATGCCCATCTCTTTAACCTCTTTGACCATATCAATCACCGCATCAAGTTGCTTTTCTGGTGGACAGCGCCAACCCGCCCCCATACAAAATCGTGTTGCACCTGCCGCTTTCGCTTTTTGTGCTTCTGCTTTTACTTTATCAAGTGACACTAACTTTTCACGCTCAAGACTTGTTTTATAATGGCCACTCTGTGCACAATATTTACAGTCCTCAGGACAAGCCCCTGTTTTAATACTCAGCAAGGTACTGACCTGAACTTCGTTCGGATTAAAAAATTGGCGATGGACCGTATGCGCCCGGAACAGCAAATCATTCAATGGCAAATTAAACAGGTCAGCAACTTCACTTTGCTGCCAATCGTGACGAACCACAGGTTTCATAAAACACCCCAAATTTTATTCAAGCTGCCAGGTAGACTAAAGCATGCGCCCCATCAGTCAACTTTTATATATTAAAAAGGTTTACAATAAAATATTACAAAGTACTGCCGCAACGAAGGCAACACACTTTGTATTTCCTTACCATTGTGTATCGTAAGCG
>LVCQ01000071.1 GCA_001644975.1 Piscirickettsiaceae bacterium NZ-RLO1 | reverse complement strand
CTCTCGATCGTCATAAATATAACGGTAGATGGTGCTCTCACTCACTTGGATATCATGCTCCTGTATAAGCTCTTTACTAATAACATCGGGTGACGTATGGGTGCTTAACCGCTCATGAATCAATACTTTTTCTTTCTCTGTGATTTGCTGAAAAGCTTGTCCTTGCTTAGCGTTAGCTCGCTTTTTCTTCTGTACAACGCGAGGCCAAGCGATGGCAATAAAGACCGTTAAAATCGCTTGGGGTATGCCGTTTAATCTCGCGGCTAATCGTGCTAGGAGAAAAGTCAAGTGCTCTAGCAATTGATCTGAGCGAGTCTCCTTCTGATAATCGTTGTTCGATATAAAAACGATCTTTTTCATTTAAGTGCCGATAAACCATCTCTACCCTCTAAGTCAAAAGGCGAACTAGAGAATTTATCTGTATGAATATGAACTCTCTACTGAGTGTTGCACTTCAGATGACGGAGGGCGAAGCTCAAAAACCGCTTGCATCACCTGCGACCGATATTGATTAAATTGAACATCTACACTTGGCTGCCAATTTTCAGCAGTAATATGAGCCTTAATGCCCTCATAAATCTGTTGAATTTCATCATAAATACTACTTAAACATGCGTAACTTCCATAAAATTTCCAAGGATTATCAAGCACTTTATGAATACAAGCTCTCTCTTTAAGCCCAAGATGCCCTAAACGCTGACAATGTAGGTCAAATTGCTGAAGGTTATCAAGCGCAAGTTCTGTACCATAAAGATCTAACCCAAGAGATCTAATCGATTGATAAACCTACAAATTATCCAGCGCAATCGCAGCATAACGATCACCTAGTTGCACTTGCAAATGTTTCTGTAGAAAAGATATCAACGTTGGCCGTAATGCAGCAACTTTATTTTGAGCATTACCAATAAAATCATAAAATGCCACCGGCATTTTTACTGCATGGCGATGTGCGTAAGCTAACATATAACCAAAAGAATACACATCTTGACTAAAATCAGACTCAACTATTTTAGTTACTTGATACCTGCTTACTTGATAGCCAGTTAACTGAGTTCGTTCTGGTGCAAAATATGGACATACCTCAGATATCGCTATCGCCTCCCCTGGCGTTAGATAAGCGAAACCAAAATCAATAAACTTTGCATTAAACACTCCAGATTTTTCTTCGATAATCACATTATCAAACTTAATATCACCATGCTGTAGGCCTAGATTATGGATCCTTTGCAACTCAAGAGCCACGGCCACAACAATCTCATATGCATTCTCTGGATATTTCTGCAAAGTTTCATGGAAATTATTCCCAGGGAAAAGAGGCATAACTAAACGACCATCATAAAGATCTGTTCTTTTAAATATAACTTCTTCATTTGGATAAGCTTTTTTGAAAAGATATTTTTCCCTCCAAAGGGTGCATAAACTTTTTTCATCAAAGCAAAGGGGTCGTTTTACCGCAAACTTTACCAAACCCGTTTGTGACTCAAATCGCCTTACACTCCCGTGCCTGCCTTCTCCCAAACTCCCCACTGACTGATATGTTTCGATACTCCCATTTTCTAATTTCCTTTCAATAATCGAGCCACTACGTGGCCTTTTATATTCTAATATTGGCATCGGCATATAACTAACTCTCTAAAATAAAATATAATTTTATATTTACACTTAAAATATAACTTAAACAATAAATTTCTATAATAAAAATTAACCAAATTAAAATCAAATAATAAATATTATAATTTTTTATTTTTTTTAAGACTGAAAAAATGATATTTTATGTGTAAATATGAATTTACCAGTCTTATATTCTACTAACACTCAGCAATTAGAGTTAGGGGTTAAGAGCTATGCCAAAAATGATTTTTACATTTGACTTAGATGCAACCTTACTTTGTAATAGTCAAGATTTACAATCACTAAACACTGTTGAAAGAACACCTTCAAATTATGACCCTTATCAAGGTGATTTTGGCGGATGTCATACGCTGCAAAAAGAAAAAACCAAAAAAATCATGCAGGACATTCTAAAAAATGGTGATGAGATCACCTTTATCACAGCAGGGAGCATAAAAAAATCAGAAATCAAACAGTTTTTTCAAGTTGAATATAATATTGATCTAGGTGACGACTTTCAACACTACTACAACACTATAGACAAAACAGCTGCACTTATGCAAATTGCAGGGGAAAACGACTATACAAATATCGTATTAATCGACAACTATTTCCCCCACATTGAATCAGCAGATACCGCGGGTTTTAAAACAATTTATGCAGATAATAATAAAAACGACTTAACAAATGGAATAAACTACATTCAACAGCTCGAAGAAATCACTGCTGAACGAACTATTAAGCCTTATTACAAACAAGCAGAAGAAGATTTAGCTATAGCGATAAGAAAAAGAGAACTAAAGCATAAAGTAGCATTTTTAACAATTATAGAAAAAATTAAAGAACTAGACCTATTAACATCAAGGAAATCATCTCTCACATGTTGTTGCACCTTAGATGAGTTATGCGAGATAATATCAGAAAGAGAGCCATACGATTTTAAGGCAATAACACCTGAAGGTGACATGCTTATAAAAATTTTAAATGATTATAAAAACTATCACTTTAAAAGAAAGATATCGCCACATGATAAACCAGTACACATGGGAGATATACGCCGTTATGCTTTATCCCAGGTAAAGGATGAAAATAAACCAACCTTTAGCGCTCAAAATAGTGAAAAAGAAAAAGCAGAGGCTTTTTTGAAAGTTAAAGAAACCCTAAAAATTTTAGATATAACAGAGTCAAAAAAATTAGCAATTGATAAAGCTCAAACATTACCCAACTTATGTGCTACCGTATTAGAAAAAGTAAAAAATTTAAAAAGTACTGCACCCGAAGTCAATAAGCTTGTTGAACTTTTAAACCACCATAACCACTATTTACTAAGAATAGAAATTACTAAAAGCAATGCATTTGTTTGTGAAGAAGATTTATGGAGGCATACTAAATATGAAGAAGAAAACTCAAGTCAATATTTTTTAAGCAACCAAGATCGAAAGGATATCAAAGCGTCATCACAAGAAGAAAATGATAGTAAGGAATCATCATCCCTTATGTTTCAACATCACTCAGTACACTCTGATGCTGGTGCGAGTAATTCACCTGCTCACATTTCCAATAACCAATAAAAATATAAGTTTTACACTCGTTACTCTTAACTGCTGAACACTCTACTAACATTTTGAAAAATGAAGAAAATAAATTTTAAAAAATAATTAAAGATATAGCATTCAACGAATAATTTCTGACATTAACTTCAATTACTTGACTAATCGCTGCCTCTAAATTTATTTCATCTTGATCAAGCTTCATGCTAACCCGCTTTTTAAGTGGTGACCATACATGCTCGATCGGGTTTAAATCAGGAGAATAAAGTGATAAAAAGAATAAGTGACAACCCGCATCTTCAATCTCTCCCTTAACCCCTTTTGATTCGTGAAAAGAGGCATTACAGTCTCTCCAGGAGATAAACAGGGAATTAAGCACTGATCTGATCGATATAAGCCTAACAAACATTAGTATTACAATAACCTTCAACCATCATCGGTGCGATAAATTTCTTGCCGCGCAAACCACCCATAAAGTCAATTCGTAGCGATTTACTGCCTGGCTTCTCTGCATAGCACCGTTTGCCTTTAGCAGGGTGACCATAAGCGCAACGCTCAGTATCACCCATACCCGCTTCGTCCATATAAACAATTTTGCCATCATCGATTTTCGCGACTCTTTCCAGGAAGGTTTCTCGCTTTAGTGCATCACGTTCTTGGTAAAAGAATATGCTTGGAAAAACCATAAAAAAAAAGGGGGGGGGATAAGACACCCTCTAAAGAATAATTAAAATATAAATTATCTTTAAAAACATAGCAATAAATAAAAAAACAATAAAATATCAGGTATAAATTAAAACATATATTGATTAATCAAAAATTATCATATAAAAATTTATAATCCTCATACTAAAATAAAATAGAGAAACAATATATGCCACAAAAAATTTTTGTATTTGATTTAGACCAAACATTAATTTGTAGTGAGGGAGCATTAAAATGGTTAAATTCAGTTAATAAAGAAAAGTTGGACGTTCGTGATGCTCCATATTTTGATAGATGCTACATATTACATAAAGACAGAATGGCTGCCATTATGCAAGCTATTATAAACAATGGTGATAGAATTGCTTGTATAACCTCAGGTGAAGCAAGCAAGTTTTGGTTCGTCAAGTTTTTCAAAAAACAATACAATATTATACTAACTGATCGCTTACTGGACCCTGATTATCAAGGGGAAAATGGGCTTAAAAAGAAACTCTCTGCGACACTTCATTGGATCTCGGAACATCCGACATATTACGGTGACCCGAGAAAATTACCGAATTTTGAACACTATTACAGCCTACATGATACACTGCCAACACTTAATCAACGACCTTTAATTGACACTAAAGAATTACCCAAATTTGAGTACTATAATAAACTAAACGATAAGCTACCTGCACTTAAACGGATTTCAAGAAATGCCTCATCTTATGGCAATGTCATTTTCATTGACAATTCCTATGAGCACCTTACACCAGCAAAAAATGCAGGATTTACAACAATATATGCATACAATAACGTAGACGACACTACACATGGCGAGATATATATTAAACAATTAGAAATGCTTGTTGCCGAGCGAACAAGAGAAGTACAAGGGGAACCTAGGTTAATGGTTAATGGTTGATGGCCATGCAAGAAAACCGGATGGTCATCCTCCAACTGCCCCCTCTTGTAGCAAGTAGCACACATCAAGCTTATCTACGCCTAGTGAGATTATTTCACCAGGCGCATCAATTTTAAATTATTTTTTAAATACTATATTTTCCAAGTCCTAGCTCACCATCCAAACTTTACAAGTTAGAAGCTTGCCTTCTTATTACTCTCGCCATACAATCTACCCAACTCTGGGGAGTAGCTTCTTTTGATTTCCAACTATTTCGGTTATCAAAAGGCATGTGTCAACATACTTGAGAATATCTCATGGCACACGCGCCGTAAGGTTAGCAAGACCAGTAGTAAATAACTTCTTTAGCGCCGAGCTTAGAAGTGATTTGCTATTGGCTTATTGCAAAGCTCGGCAGCTCTGGAGAACTCTAAATGCACTCATTCTTAATTTCTACATTAACCGTTAGCACCGCAGAACTTGGCGATAAAACTCAATTACTCACTTTGCTTTTTGCCGCACGCTTTCAAAAACTACTGCCGATTATTCTGGCTATTTTTATCGCAACCTTATTAAATCATGGTATCACCACATGGCTAGGAGTATTTTTCAGCTCCTTTTTTAGCCCCACTATTTTACATAGTCTGCTGATACTATCTTTTATTATCACAGCAATATGGGCCCTAATCCCTGATACATTAGATGAAAATGACTCTGAAAAAACAAAAAATAAAAGTATTTTCTGGGCCGTCTTAATTACCTTTTTCATCGCAGAACTCGGCGATAAAACTCAATTGATCACACTGACTTTAAGCATCCAATATCAAACTATTTTCTGGGTGACCCTGGGCACTACATTGGGTATGATGATCGCTAATGTTCCAGCGGTTTTCCTTGGAAAAATCTGGTGTAAAAAACTTCCATTGCAACAAATTCGTATCGCTTCTGCCTTATTATTGATAATCTTGGCTAGCTATGAAACATACCAACTAGCCCAGTTATTTAATTCATAAATGATAAATAAATAAATAAAAAATAGTAAAGTTACTGTGGGTTTTAGCATTTTGCTATATAGCCGTTATACTAAAAATAAATTAAAAAATAAGCAAACAGGGGCTGAAATACTATGGATTCAACCACATCATTCGCTCAACATATTGATCATCCTGCTCTTGCCCACAAAGTCAGCTTGCTACGCTGTATAAAAACAGAAACACAACTGTTTCGCAGCCTTATCAGTGAGATCGCACACCTACTCGCTTATGAAGCCAGCCACAACTTTGCTATAAAAACCAAAACTGTCACCACCCCAATACAAACCTGCACAAGTCGGCGTCTTAAGCACTCCGCCCCCATGGTCATTCCACTATTACGTGCAGGGCTTGGCATGGTTTCGGGAATTACCGCTCTGTTTCCAAATGCAGTTGTGGGCCATATTGGCTTAAAGCGTGATGAAACAACCCTACAAGCCGACTGTTACTATTTTAATCTCCCACCACAACAGCCTGACCAATACGTTCTCGTTTGTGATCCCATGCTAGCAACTGGGCATTCCGCCACAACCGCATTAACGAGTATCAAGGAAGTCGGCATCAAGAATATACATTTTTTGAATATTTTAGCTGCACCCGAGGGCGTTGCTTATCTCAAACACCACCACCCCGACATCCAGCTTTATACCGCAGCAATCGATGAGCGCCTGAATGAACAGGGCTATATTTGTCCAGGACTTGGCGATGCAGGCGACCGCCTCTTCGGCACTATCTAGTGCCGGGGCTCATCATCATCGTCTTCTATCTGCAGATCAATCTCATCATCTAGCATTTCCATATCTTCAAGGTGTTGCTCAAACATACCAACAATAAAAAATGCGTTATCAATGCGTTCATCATCTTCAGTCACAGTTTGCACATTATCAAAATTAAAGCTCTCTTCATCTGCTGGAATTTTGCCACGCTGCTGTTGCTCAAGATACAACCAAGTTGCAAACAAGTAATAGCTAGCCTCTTCTTCTGTTTCTTCTGCCTCTTTCTCACTATTGATAATTGTTTTATTTGATTTAACAAAGTCATAATATAGAGCCTCAACATCTGTCAAGCGCTCTACTAAAAATTCACTCTGCTCAACTTCTTCATCGTTTTCTATCATCTCATTGAGATTAGTCAGCTCAGCGTGTAAAAATTTCACAAAATCAATCACAGCCATCCCCTAAAATTAGCTATTTCCAAATTAACTGCTTATATAAAAGCGTATAAAATTGCTCTATTATACAGATGACCATACCATTAATCGATGCTATGATGCCAACACCAACATTAAGATAGCCAAAGTAATAAACTAACTTAAAGTAATCATGAGTAATCTAATGCAGTCTACACAGTGGATTTGGCATAACGGCCAAGTCATCGCCTGGGATAAGGCAACCATCCATGTTCTTACCCACAGCTTACATTATGGCTCAGCGATTTTTGAAGGCATTCGTTGTTATGAGACTCCCGAAGGCCCAGCAATCTTTTGCCTACAAGAACATTTAGAACGTTTTTTATTCTCCTGCCAAGCCTTAAATATGCAGCTTGACTACAACTTAAGCACCTTAGCCGAAGCAACGATTAAAACAGTCAAAACCAATGGACTACAATCAGGCTATATTCGCCCTGTCGCGTACTTTGGCTACGGCATGCAAGTGACTCCAGCCGACATCAATGCAGAGTGCGCTATTGCCTGCTGGCCAAATGCAAGCATCGTTCCACAAGGCTTACTCGACGTAAAAACCAGCCCAATCGCACGTATTCACCCAAGTACAACCGTCAGCGCCGCAAAATTTGCTGGGCACTATTTAAATAGCAATTTAGCTGCTTTATGTATTCGTGGCAGCCACTACCATGAAGCATTAATGCTCGACACTAATGGACATGTTGCCGAAGGCTGTGGCCAGAATATCTTTATGATCAAAGAAGGTACGCTTTACACCCCACAAACAGGCCATATTCTTGCCGGCATTACCCGCGCAACGCTACTAGAGCTCGCGCATACTCTAGGCATTCACACGATAGAAACCCAGCTCAGTCTTGATGATTTTTATCAAGCAGATGAGGTGTTTTTCTCAGGAACAGCAGCAGAAATTGCCCCAATTCGCTCCCTCGATGACAAAATCATCGCAGATGGCCAAATCGGGCCTATCACCCAAAAGTTCAAAGATGAGTATTTAAATATCGTCCACGGCCATAATGCACATTTTCGTCATTGCCTCACACTCGTCTAAATTAAGTTTAGGCTTAACTCATTACAACAAATCTAAGCGCTCGTATAAAATTTTACGAGCGCACTCGCGCAATTCAGTACTTTCATACAATACGTGATGCTTGGCATTTTCTAGACAATAAATACGCGAATATGGAAATTTATCTCGCAAAAAATTCAAATTATAACGCCATGCCACTGTAGTATCTTTACGACCTTGCATAATGATTAATTCCTTATCACAACAAGCATAGCGCTTAAGAGAAGCTTCATAATGAAAAGCCGCTTCTAACCATTGAACAGGCATCATGCCATGACGCAATGGATCATTCATTAAAAAGTCGACAAAATCTTTATCCGCACTATTATTAACTTTACCGAGCTTGACCTTTTTAAGCCAATGCCGTGCTAAATAGTAAGCCAACTTTACTCGATACCAGCTAGCAATGCGCACTAAAGGTGCAATTAAAGCAATCTTCATCGCTAAAACATCAGGTAATTTCTGAGATAATAAGCCCAAAATCAAAGTCGCAGCACCCGTGCTATGGGCTATAATCGTATCAGGCAATTGCTGTTCTTGCTGTAAACAGGATAATACTTGCTTTAATACCTCAATATAGCGACTAAAATCATCAATCTCAGCATTTGATCCGCTCGATAAACCATGGCCTGGCATATCATACAAAGTCACTTGGCAGTTTTTAGTTAAGAGCTCCTTAACTAAGTCACTATGAACTCCGACATGATCTAAATAACCATGCATAATCAACACGTGTCGCAACGGCTGCTGAGATGACGAACTTGGATTTAGATTTAAGTTTGACCTAAAACGATAAACGGCAATTTGATAATCTTGAACTGAAATAGCCTGGGTTTTAATGTCAATATGATCAGCCAAAGGAAAGCCATAATAGTCAAAATACCTTTTTAAATCATCTGTCATTAGCGTCGCTTGAGGCCAAAATGCTAATTTTTGGCTTATTTTATCTTTTATCTCTTTTAATACTAATTCCATGCATAGTTACCTAATCACTTTACTTCTTCTCTTTTTTAATTACGCTTTCTTTTATTATTTAATTTATCTTATCACTTTAACTCACTTTCTTTATCAGCCCATTTTTTAATACCGCTTGCATCAATAGCAGACAATTAAGATAATAAGGCCAAAATCAGCAATATTTGAGAACCAATCATGGTACAACGTGACCCCCTCGAACTTCCTAACGGTGCAGATAAACTCTTGCTCCACTCCTGCTGCGCACCATGCTCAGGTGAGTTGATGGAAGCCTTCTTAGCATCCGGTATTAATTATACGATTTTCTTTTATAATCCAAATATCCACCCTAAGCGTGAATATGAGATTCGCAAAGAAGAAAATAAACGCTTTGCCGATAAACATGGCATTCCTTTTATCGATGCAGATTATGATGTTGATAACTGGTTTAAACGCGCCAAAGGCCTAGAGCATGAACCTGAGCGCGGCATTCGCTGCACCATGTGTTTTGATATGCGTTTTGAGCGTACTGCACTCTATGCACATGAGCATGGCTTTAAAATCATTACCAGCTCTCTTGGCATCTCACGCTGGAAAAACATGACCCAAATCAATGACTGCGGTGTGCGTGCCGCCGTTAAATACCCCGAGATGACCTATTGGCAATATAACTGGCGTAAAGGCGGTGGTTCTAAACGCATGATCGACATTTCCAAGCGTGAAGAGTTCTATCAGCAAGAATATTGTGGCTGTGCATATTCATTACGTGATACCAATAACTGGCGCCGTGATAACGACCGTGAGCCCATTAAAATTGGCATCAAATATTACTCAGACGATGAAAATAAATAAACTGACTAACACGCATCAAAGCAGTCAACAACACCAAGCCACTATAAGCAAGCGCTAGGCCGGTGAATCCGGCCGGCCACAAAATCATCACAATAAAAAAGACAAATGCCTCACAACGCTCCATTAAACCTGGACTATAGTGAAAGCTTTTATAATGCGCTTGCTTAGAAAAAATAGCAGTCACTAGAAAAGAAGTAATACATAAATAGCTCGCACCTAGCATTAAAAAAGCAGCCAATGCGCGTGCACCCGGATCAACCAATAACAAACCCAACATAACAGCACACTCTACCACTCGATCACAGAAAATATCCAAAACACAACCTTGATTTGAACTCTGTGCATAATAACGAGCAACAACACCATCAAGACTATCTAAATAACCTGACAGTAGTAACAAACAAGTGGCCCAATAAGGCCAGTCCAACGCAATACATAGTGCCGAAACTAAACCACTCAACAAGCCTAGCATAGTAATCGTATTTGCTGACAATCGACACCTACGCACCACAGGCAAGACCAATAAACGCTGGTATACCCCACTTAAATGACTATCTATCACCTTGCTCTCCTTCTTAGGCTATCTTGTTATATTAAAAATTTATCTTAAAAAGAACAAGTACTCAAACCAACGCTATTCCACATCTTAAATTACCGGCACTGAAACTACAGCTAGAAAAAACGAGCTCACTAAAAATGATTAAAAAATATAACAATAAAATAAATTACTATCTATTTTATTAGCAATTTACTATATTTTTTAATGTCATATATTATTGCCTTAAATAATCGACCATGCTAGGATTCAAAAAGTATAGACTATATCAGTATTGAGGGTTATTTCATGCTTAAACGCTTTCTTGTCAGCTGCCTATACCTAGGGATGATATCTACCCCATACGCGAGCCCATCCTTACCATTTGAGAGACTCGTCATCTTTGGTGACAGCCTAAGTGATACCGGCAATTTCCCAGAACCAAACAATTATAGCTCTAGCGATACTCCACCATATAATCTATATATTCCAATTGCTAACCCAGTCGATGCACGATTATACGGTACAAACTTTCAAGTTCCTCAATCCAACATCAGCTGGAGCTACCCCAACAAACAATTTTTAAGCAATGCATCATCACCGCAGGGCCTCATCAATGGGAAAGTTAAAGCCTATAAAAGTATTAATTGGCCAGAATATTTTATCTATAATGCTTTTCTTACAACAACTACAGCAAACTCAAAATTAACTTCTTGGTATAATCTGTATAAAGCAAGTGCAATCCCAGATGCATCAACATCATTAAATTACGCCTGGGCAGGCGCTTTAACTATTAATGGCTATACTAATCAAAACTATACCCCACTTCAAATGATCAATGAGCAAAATTTATATAATTTAAAGCAATCTTATCTAAATAATGCAATCTCTATTAGTAAAATTGCCATTCCCGGACTAAATCAGCAGGTTAATATTTACTTAAATGACTTAAATACTAAAAAAGTAGTAAAAAATGACAATACGGCCTATTTAATCTATATAGGTGGTAATGATATTGCTGAAACCCTATCAAATGACTTATTAGGCTTTAAGCTTAAAACATTTTATAGAAAAGTTGGCTCAGTGGCCTCACCAGGTAGCATTGCCATGAATGTAAAAGCTGCAGTTGATAATTTAATGCAAAATACCAATGCTAAACGCATTTATATTTTAACCTATTTAAATGTTGCCAATTTGCCAACCGCATATAATAAATCCTCCTCCTCAGTCCTCCGTTGGTCTTTGAAAAAGATAATTAGTTCAGTTGTAAGCACTTATAATAAACAATTAATCAGTTTATTTAATACTGCCACTTATCAGCCTATCGTTAACGTATTGCCTGTCGGCCAAACCATCGATAAAGTTGTGCAAACTCCACAGTTTTCTCATTCTGTGCAAAATGGTTTATCTTGTGTTAATCAAGTTGCAACAGCAACGAACCCACAACCTAATATTAATAATTGTAACTACAACAATAGCCAAACTTATTTTGCTTGGAATAATTCACACTTAACAACGATAGCCAATCAATATGTCGCTTATCAAGTTTATTATAATATGATAAATTCAATCTCCCTTAAAACAATACAAAGTGATGAAAAAGAACAGAAAACCATAAAGAATTCAGTTACCAACATACTAGCGCTGAGATAAATTACTCTTTAAAACTATGTAAATAATAAAACTCTGGACAGCGCCTTCTTTTCAAAAAGAACTTAGAAGGCACTGTAAAATTAAAATAGAAAAAATAAACGACTCAATCTCGCATAGATTATTATTTTCTTTTCTTTAATAAACTAGGATCTTTCACAACTGTCGTACACGATAACGCAACTGTATCCACAGAAGCTTTAGAACTAAGACTCAATAAATACTTTACTGTATTAGTAATATCACTCAGCTGTATTTTATCCTTATTATCAACAATATAATTCTAAGTCATCGCGGTATCAGTCATACCAGGACAAATTGCCGTAACCTTAATATTATCAACTGCAAGTTCTTGGCTAAGTGTATTACTAAGTGCAGTAACCGCATATTTTGTTGAGCAATACCCCGCCATTCCAGTGACTACACGAAATCCGGCCAGTGATGAAATATTGAAAATATAACCAGACTGCTGCGCTTTCATAATCGGCACAATAGCTTCTAGCATATTAAACGTTCCCACCTGATTAATATTTACCATCTTACTATAACTCTCAGAATTTAGCTCAGAACTTCCCTTATAAACAATGCCTGCACTATTAACAAGAACATCTATACGCCCTAAATCATGAGATAAGCTCTGCACAACAGCTTTTACGCTTACAGAGTCTGAAACATCTACAGCTTGTATTCTAATAGCAGCTTTTGGAAAAGCACTTAATAATTTATCCTGAGCACTTCGAAGATTATCGTCACTACGAGAAAGTAGCACCACCATATAGTTCTCACTGACAAGGGCGCTAGCAATAGCTAACCCGATACCTTGACTACCACCGGTGATAATTGCTGTCTTTTGTCGATTCATACTTATTTCCTTATGTTAGTAAATGAAGGTTACGAATTAAGTGTTTCCTTAAATCGCTTTGTCTTACTTTTTTCCATATTATAAATAATAAAACATGAAAAAATTGTATACATCATTAAAGCTAGTGCTAAAAAATGTACCGTGAAGGGAAGCAAGCTCACTACGACTGTTCCTAAAGCACCACCACTAATTTGTATAAAACCAATTAGTCCACTTGCCGACCCCACAGCCTGTGGCTTATACTCCGCCGCTGAACCCATTGCATAACCTATAAATAAAGGTAAGAAAATACCATTACAAAATGCAGTAATTGTAATTGACATTATAAAAAATAATACATTTATACTTCCTATAAAATACATTATTAATATAGCAATTAAATTAATCATAAAAACAATATAAACTATTTTATTATTTATTAATTTATCTAAAATCTTTTTTAAGGCAAAGCTGCCAAAAACTGAGGCTAAGCTTTGTGAAATATAACAATAGCCTACTTGGCTAGAAGATAAATTAAACGACGCATAGATATGGGACGAAACTGCTAAATATGAAAACCACCCACAATAAACAGAACCAACAACAAAAGTGTATGACCTAAAACTTGGCAAGCATATTAATTTAAAATTATTAAAAATCACTCTTTTTATATTAAATTTTTGAAATTGTTTTTCTTTTTTTATTATTGTTTTTTCTATTTTGTAGAAAACTATTGCAAATAATAAAATACCAAATAATATAGTGCATGCAAATGCAGCTCGCCAACCAAAAAAAGACTGTAAATATCCACCAAAAACTGGCGCTATTGCTGGACTCATAGCCACAAATGGAAGAACAATGCTAAAAATTCTAACGACACCTTTTTTATCATACAAATCTGAAACAATACACCGACCTATCACCAAACCTGAGCAAGCGCCAATCGCTTGAAAAAATCTTGCGATCAGCAAAATTAATAGGCTGTGGGAAAAAGTACAAAAAATAGATGCAATTATATAAATAAACAAGCCTAATAACAAAGTAGGCTTACGTCCATATATATCTGAAATAGGGCCATATACTAATTGAAAGCAAGCTAAACCAATCAAATAAACGGTAATGGTAATCTGAATAGCCCCATATAGCTAAATCCTAAATGTATGG
>LVCQ01000070.1 GCA_001644975.1 Piscirickettsiaceae bacterium NZ-RLO1 | reverse complement strand
GAGCGTCCCATTGTGTTAATCTAGAATCTATAGATATGGCCACCTAAAATTTATTATTTTTAATCTTGTATTTTTAATAAAGAGAAAAAGAGCAATAATTAAGAGGAACTCAGCCCTCTTAATTTATTGCTTTATTGAGCATAATATCGAATGAATGAGAGGTTAATTAGATGGGATAAGCCTATCATGAGAGAGTGAGCGAGACAGTATAACGCTCATGATGATAATAAATGTCATCACACCTATACCATAGAATATGAGGTATTCTAGTGGATAATCACCATAACGATGGACTAAATCAGTATGCAGTTGGCTAAAAAGTAAACAGGCAAGAATAGGTGGAATTACAAGTTTAACAAGCCAATCAAAAGCTGGTGAAATTTTGCTTGGACTGTTCGTTTCTAAGTGTGTGCGTAACTGGCTGATGGGATAGAACCAACCGATAATAATCGCTTCAAGCATGCCGACAAACATCATCATATAGCCACTGGTAAAGTGATCGATAATATCCAGCATGTAGAGGCCATTGCCACGCATAAACAATAAGCCAAAGCAGAGTGTAATGATGAAATAGATCAGTAAGACCTTTGTCCGTGTTAAGGATGGTTTTGCTTGAACAATAGGCGCAACAGCAGCTTCGACAAGAGAGGCCATGGAGGTAAAGGCCAATGTGAGTAAGGCGAGGAAAAATGCGAGCGAGAAAACTTCCGGGAGAACAGGTAATAAGCTAAGTGCCTTTGGGTAAGCAATAAAGGCGAGGCCAATCCCACCTTTAACCACCTCTGTGACAGGGACACCTTGGGTGGTTGCCATATGGCCAAGGACACCAAAAATAGCAGTGCCACCGATAATAGAGCATAGAGTATCACCGGCAATAATGGTCAGTACTGCACGCTTTAAATTTACCTTTTTTATCGAGCAAGGAGCCATAGGCAAACATCATGCCAGCACCTAATGACAACGTAAAAAATACCTGTCCAGCCGCAGCGGCCCATATTTTTAAGGTAAATAATTTAGACCAGTGGGGTAGAAAGAAAAATTTTAAGCCTGTGCCAGCGCCAGTTAAAAAAAAGTGAGTTAAGGGCTAAGAGTATGAGTAAAATAAAAGGAATAGGCGTGATAAAAAGAGCAACAGCAGAAATTCCTTGAGTACCACGACGCATAACAAAGTATAAGGCGACATATAGTAATACAACAAAGATTAGCGTTAAGACATTAAACTTGCCTGTTTGATTAATGTTATCGGTTAAGCCTAAAAAGTGTTGATAAAAATATTGGCCACTGTCGGTTTGCCAGGGCATGGTTGGTGAGTGAACGGTATAATTTGTTACCCAGCCAGCAATCACAATGTAATAGCTTAAAATAAACATAGAAACGAGAACACCCATCCAACCGATGCAGCGAAAATTATATTTTCTACTGACTGCGCCCATGGCTTCAGGGGCGGCTTTGGCGGTGGTTTGCCCCATGCCATTTTCTAACAGTAAAAATGGCAAGCCAATAATCATCAAGCAAATTAAGTACGCAATAAAGAAACTAGCGCCGCCATTTTCGTAAGCAAGGTAAGGAAAACGCCATACATTGCCTAATCCTGCAGCGGACCCTATTGCTGCGAGAATAAAAATCCACGGTGAAGAAAATTTTTGTCGAACATCCATGCTCATAAAGTCCTCCAGTTCAGTTCACTAAAGAAAAGATAGAGAGCGCCCCTCTTATTCTTATCAAATTATTAGCATTTTATTGGTCAAGATAAAAGAAATTTAGTTTTATAATTTAATGTGTAGGGAGCTAAAAGTTAAATTCAGCCCAGATAGGGCAGTGATCTGATGGTTTTTCCATGCTGCGTATTGCATAATCGATACCTGCATCAACACAATATTCTAAAGCGGATGAAGTCGCGAGAATATGATCAATGCGTAAGCCACGGCGTGGTTCACGTTCAAAGCCGCGACTGCGATAATCAAACCAGCTATAAAACTCCGTGCTGTCATGATAATGTTTACGGTAACTATCGTATAAGCCCCAAGCCTGAACTGTTTGATACCATTCTCGCTCTTCCGGTAAAAAACTACAGGCACCTGTTTTAAGCCAGCGCTTGGCGTTTTGTTCACCGATGCCAATATCGATATCTTTTGGGCAGATATTAAAGTCACCCATGACAATAAGTAGATCGTGTGGGGAAAAATGTTGGTGCAGATGATCGGTTAAGTTTTTATAAAACTGCCTTTTATATGGAAATTTGGTATCGTGATGGCAGGATTCGCCTTGAGGAAAATAACCGTTTAAAACGGTGATGGTCTTATTATTAGGAAGAGAGATTTGTCCTGTAATCATGCGACGCTGAGCGTCTTCTAGCTCTTGTGGCAGGCCTTTGGTTATGTGACTTAAGGGGTGTTTTGATAATAAGGCGACACCGTAATGTGATTTTTGTCCGTAAAAATAGGCATGATAGCCGAGTTTTTCAATCGCTTGAGTGGGAAAGTTGTCATCGATGACTTTGGTTTCTTGAATGCCAATAATATCAGGTTGGTGAGTATGAATCAGCGTTTCGAGTTGGTGAAGGCGGGCACGGATACCATTGGTATTAAAGGATACGACTTTCATGTTGTAAGGTCCCTTCGTTCTATAGAGATTGATGTAATATATTTTATTGCTGGTTGAGTAAGTTGTAAGGATAAGGTTTGTAATTAAAATTGCAACTAGTGCTGTTTTTTGTCGTGGCTCGTGTAGCGGATAAGTCGCAAAGCGATAGAGAGCAAGGTGGCGGTGATGGCTAAATAGAGCGTGAGAGTTTGAGTGAGTGTTGCGCTTGGATTGGTCGAGAGGGTGTGACTTAACCAAGAGACGGTGGTCACAGACGTTGGTACCCAAAGTATAAGGTAGTGCATAAGTGTTGATTGATTGTTAGGAGCTGCAATCAGGTAAAACACAAGGCACAAAAATGTTGAAAATAGCGCGTTGGGCGCAGTGATAAATAAAAAAACAGCAACCGTCGACTTTTTAGCTAAGGCATGCTCTGTAAGGAAAAAGTACTCAGCACCACAGATAATAACGGGTAGCCAAGCGATGATACAAGTGATGAGAGTTAATAAACGTAGTTGCGTTTTTTGTTTCATATAGCTAAATTTGCCTAAATTATTTTTTTCTGTGGGTTTTATTGTTTTTTAGACCGAAAAAAAAGCGACTTGCGTCGCTTTAAGCACTTAAATGTGTATCCAACATAGTCACCGCATTAGAGAGAGTGTGTAATCACAGTGTGATATGCTGTATAGTTAATATACAACAGTACTTATCGTTTTACAATAACTAATGTTCGAATTTTATATGTTTGTTATTGTTTAGCAGTAATTTATTGAGCTAAGAGTTTGGCTGCTCTAATCTATTTTACTTTCTAACTTATTGATAAATAAAATATTTGGACTATATCAATGTAACAAGTATCCAGCAGCTATGAGGTATAACATTGTGCTTGCGTGTTGGTGGTGGTTGCTAAGCTTTAGATCGTCAGCTCTTGTTGCTGCTTAAGTTGACAAGCCTCACGCATGACCCAGGAGATGACAATAAGGATTAAACCAATAAACAGAGCAATGATGGTGCCGTCGTTAAACTGTAAATTAAAAAAGCGATAGCCTGGAGGATTCATGTAGGTTGTTAATATGCTGAGTAAAGATTTTGATAGCGGCGTTAATATCGCCCATATTAGTGCTGTAAGACCTAAGTGGCGATAATGACGGACGTTATCGAGGACAAAAATTTGACCGACCGCATAGTTTCTAAAAATACGAATTAATTGATAGCACGCGAATATATAAGTAGTTGCAGGTAAAAAGGACGTCGCAAAAATTAATGAGCGCAAGGGGTAGCCTAGCTCAATAATCGTAGATACGGATAACGCGCTGGCCGGTTGCTCTGCCCATGCGCCGTTGTAGAGCCAATAAATAATATAAGGGATAGGTAAAGCAATAATGATTAGCCAGCATAGACACTGAATAACAAAACTGACGCGCCTTATCTTATATAAAGTGGTGCTATCCATTTAAACTCTCTCTTTTCTGTAATATCTCATTCTAATGAAGTTTATGTAATTTTCAAATTGAAAATGCAAGCAGATTTAACTTTTGAGAGTGCTAGTAGAGTGTTAGTTAGGTGTTTAGTTATTTCGTCCCAGTTTATAATGGGATTACTTGCACCAAGGTTAGTCGTTTAGTAATAACTAGGAATGCCAACAGCTAATTTTTATACTTTAATAAAATATGCTTGTATTTATTCGAGCAATATAGGGCTATCTCGTTGTGTTTTAGGAAAGCTGGCTATACTTTAGTTTATGGATAAATAGTTCTTTTAATTAAAGATGCTAATAGAATCCCTGATAAAAACATTAATAAAGTATGCTTATGCTGCGTTATAAGTTTCTTTTATATCCTCGTAACTTGCTGAGAAAAAGCGTATTAGCTCGGTTTGCTGTTGTTCTGTTTGTGGTGATGTCTATTTGTATGCTGGGTTTGACTTATGTTGAATACCAGCGCCAGAAAAGTAACTTAATCATGGGGACTGAGCAGCGTGTTGATGTTTTCGTTGAGCTGTTGACACTGGTGTTACGCGAACCTGTTTATAATGTCGATGAGGGGCAAATTCAAGCGGTTGTTAATTCTTTTCTAAAAGAAAAAACGATTTTAAAAATTTCAGTATTTGGGATTAATAAGGATGATGTTCTGGCGTCGCGTTGGAGTCTTTCAAAAAGCTTTATTGACTTAACAGAAGAAAATCTGAAGCAGTTAGGCATACCAAAAGAGAGTCAGACACGCTACTTTAAAAAGCAACCGGGTGAGAATGGTGGCTGGGAAATGATTGCTGAGCAAGGCTTGTTAAGCTTGCCTGCACAGGCCAGGCCTTATTTAACTAGGCAGTTACAAGAGCATCAACAGCAGTATGGTTTTGAGGTGAAAGAGCGACCTATTTTAGTCGATGGTGAGCGCATTGGCACTGTGGATATTGTCTTTACGCTTAAATCGATGCAAGAAGGGCTATATACTCTGTTTTTACATATGCTGTTTCAAAATATCTTGATTATTGGCTTAGTGTTGATTGTCACTTCGGTGTTGTTGTATCAATTTATTGTCTCGCCAATGAGGGAGCTTGGGGGAAAACTTAAAGGTATTGCTGAAGGTCATGGTGATTTAACGGGCCTGCTGGTGATTAAAAGCGAGGATGAAATTGGTGAGGTCGCTCAGCACGTTAATGGTTTTATTGGTAAGCTTCGAAAAATGGTGCTAGTGATTCGTGGTGAAGTGGATAATTTAGCGAGTGCAGCCACAGGGCTTAGAAAATTTAGTGATGAGGTGAATAGTATTTCAGCTCGTCAAAGCACTGAAACGCAGCATGTGGCAATGTCAGTGCACGAGATTGTCAGTACAATGCATGCGTCAACAGAAAAATGTGAATTCGCCGCTCAAGTGGCAGAAGATGCTCAGGATATTGCTGAACATACCAGCGAAGTGATGTTAAGTAGTATTGGGGCAATCGAAGAGCTTTCTTACGAGGTAGAAGATGCATCAGCGGCTATAGATTCTCAATGGAAGCAAAGCCAAAATATTGAGAGTATTTTAGATGTTATTCAAGAAATTGCTGAAGAGACGAACATGCTGGCTTTAAATGCTGCGATTGAGGCGGCACGGGCCGGTGAGAAAGGGCGTGGTTTTGCAGTGGTTGCAAGTGAGGTGAGGGTACTTGCTCAGCGCACCCAAAACTCAGCGCAAGAGGTTGGGGAGATGATTCATGCACTACAGTCAAGTGCACAAAAGGCAACTGATGTTATGAAGCGTGGTGTTGGTCGTGCACGAGTCAGTACTGAATATGCAACAGATGCGCGGGAGTCATTATTTGTGATTTTGGATGCAATTGATATGATGAACGGCCAAACACAATCTATTGCGGCGTCTGTCTATCAGCAAAATACAGCGACGCAAGAAATTGATGCTAATATTCGTAATATTAATTATTTGACTCAAACAACAGAAACGGGCGCACAGCACATTACCAGAACCAGTGTAGAGCTTGATGGCCTCACTAAGCGTTTACTGACACTGATGAAGCAGTTTAAAGTGTAGTGTAATGAACTGCTTTTGATGTTGCTTATTTGCGATATTGTTAATTTGAACTCACTTGCTATTATTCTGCATTACCTTGTTTTATTGAATAATTGCTTGCCTTTTGAATATGCCTTCTGTAAGATTGCCCTGTTTGGAGAGGTGTCTGAGTGGTTGAAAGAGCACGCCTGGAAAGTGTGTATACGTTAATAGCGTATCGAGGGTTCGAATCCCTCTCTCTCCGCCAAGTCAATGGTGGCTTTTTTGGTTCTCTCGCAACACTAGATTGTGAACCCCGTCAGGCCCGGAAGGGAGCAGCGGTAGTGATTGATGTGTGTGCCGGGAGTCGGCTGAGAAAGCTGCCACCCTTTCTTGCCTCTTGCCTTGATTATCCTGGAAAATAATAGCTAAAGTGCTTATAATAGCGCCATCAAATTAGATTATTTAAATTTAAATTTAGAGTGTTTTATGAGCTATCAGGTGCTCGCACGTAAGTGGCGGCCGAAAAACTTTATACAGATGGTTGGGCAACAGCATGTCCTAAAGTCATTGCAACATGCTTTAGATGCAGGTCGGCTGCATCATGCTTACCTGTTTACAGGGACGCGCGGTGTTGGCAAAACCACCTTATCACGTGTTTTAGCTAAATCTTTAAATTGTCTAAAAGGGGTTAGTTCAACACCTTGTGGTGTTTGCAGCGCTTGTATTGCGATTGATCAAGGACGCTTTGTTGACTTGATTGAAGTGGATGCGGCATCGCGAACTAAGGTCGAAGATACGCGTGAAATTTTAGAAAATGTTCAATATGCACCGACAGAGGGCCGCTATAAGATTTATCTGATCGATGAAGTGCATATGTTATCAACGCATAGCTTTAACGCTTTATTAAAAACCTTAGAAGAGCCACCAGGGCATGTAAAATTTTTACTGGCGACAACCGATCCACAAAAGCTGCCAGCGACGGTGCTATCACGTTGTTTACGCTTTCATTTAAGGCCGATGACGCAAGGCGATATAGAGCAGCACCTTGCTTTTTTATTAGCAGAAGAGCAGATTAATTTTGAAAAAGCAGCGCTGGCGGTGCTTGCCTCTGGGGCAAAAGGCAGCATGCGTGATGCCTTAAGTTTATTGGATCAGGCAATTAGCTATGGGCAAGGTGTGGTTAAGCATGAAGATGTGGTGACTATGCTCGGTGCGGTTGATCGTGATTTGGTTTTAAAACTACTTGAGGGGATTGCTGAGCAAGATGCACCGAAAGTGATCGAGTTGACTGAGCAGTTTGCACACAGTGTGGCTGATTATTCTGCGAGCTTGGAAGAGCTGATTGCTATTTTGCATCGATTAGCATTAGCGCAAGTGGCGCCGAGTGCATTAGCACAACATGAACAAAGTTTAAGTGCACTCGCTCAGACGATGAATGCAGAGCAGGTGCAGCTTTACTATCAAATTGCATTGACCGGTTATCAAGACTTGATCGTAGCACCTGATCCGAAAGTGGCTTTTGAAATGTTAGTTCTAAGAATGTTGGCGTTTACGCAGATCGATGGGGTCGCTGCATCTACACCTGTATCTACAACACCTGCATCTGCATTGTCACCTTCTGACTCGGCCTTATCATCTTCTTCAGCGAATGCTAGAGTGACTCAACAGGGTGCACGGCAGGCGGCGATGGCTGTTGCACGGCAAGAGCTCAGCCGCACAGAGATGGCCGTTCCCTCGCTACTATCTGATCAAACGGAATGTCAAAATGATAAAAGTAACTCGCATATTGAACGAGCAGAGCACTCTTATGATGACAGATCATATGAGAGTGGGCAGCAGCACGCTCAGCTCAATTGGCATGAGCTTATGCGTCAGTTGCGTTTGGTCGGCGTAGTCAAGCAATTAGCCGCCCATTGTTGCTTGCATTCTTTCGATGGCAACAAATTAATTTTATATCTTGATCCTCAGCATGCGGGCTTAAAAACCGCGAGAACTGAGCAAAGCTTATTTCAGGCATTGCACCAGCGCTTAGGTCAGGTACAATTACTGATTGAATTAAAACGCTCTTCGCAAGAAACGCCTGCAGCGCAGGGGGTTCGTATTGCAAAGGAAGAGCATGCGGGTGCGGTTGATGCATTTGTGCAAGATGCCAAGGTGCAAGCGTTGCAGACAGAGTTTGGTGCGCGGGTTGATGAATCCAGTATTCAATGGGTTAAGCCTTAAGTCGCTTAAATAACGTTAAGAGCGTTATGCATATTTACAGTAGAGTTAAGTGTCAAATCGTTAAATTGTTAAATAATAAATGAGGAATACAGTATGTTTGGTGGTAAAGGTGGTTTAGGTAACTTGATGAAGCAAGCGCAAGAAATGCAAGAGAAAATGCAAAAAGCGCAAGAAGAAATTGCCCAAATGGAAGTGATCGGTGAAGCTGGAGCAGGCATGGTAAAGGTGACGATGACAGGTCGCCATGATGTTAAGCGTGTTAACTTAGATGAGAGCTTAATGCAAGAAGATAAAGAGTTCTTAGAGGACTTAATCGCTGCGGCTGTCAATGACGCCGTGCGTAAAATTGAGACAGAAAGCAAGGATAGAATGGGTGGCATGGCTGAGGGCATGAACTTACCCGCAGGTTTTAAATTACCATTTTAATATAAAATTAAAGCGTATTATCTATAATTTATGGCAGATAAAATACAGCAGCTGGTTCAAGCATTTAAATGCTTGCCAGGCGTTGGTACGAAAGGTGCGCAACGCATGGCCTATCATCTTTTGGAGCGTGGTCGTCAGCAGGCGGAGCATTTAGGTAAGGCGTTATTAGAAGCTGTGAATGAGGTGCAGCACTGTCAAAAGTGTCGTACCTTGTGCATGGAGTCGGTTTGCGCTGTATGCAATGACTCACGGCGTGATCAGGGCTTATTATGTATTGTCGAATCACCGATGGATCAGCGCGCGATAGAGCAAACGGGCATGTATCGGGGCTGTTATTTTGTGTTATTAGGGCGTTTATCGCCGTTAGATGGTTTGGGTCCTGATGAAATTGGCTTGATGGCGTTAGAACAGCGTGTGCAAGAGGGCGTGATCAATGAGGTGGTATTAGCCACCAGCTCAACGGTAGAAGGTGAAGCAACGGCGCATTTTATTGCGGATCAGCTCAAGGGGGCGTGTAAAGTCACACGGATCGCTCATGGAGTGCCTTTTGGCGGCGAGCTGGAGTTCGTCAATAGTGGTACATTATCACATGCGTTTGAATTGCGTCGCGAATTTAATTATTCATGACGGTAATTTTAGCCGATGATGCGATTCCTTATTTAGATCAAATTTTTGGCCAAAATCAGACACCGCAGCTGAGCGTAGTGAGGTGTCCAGGGCGAGAAATAGCGTCAGCGGATTTGACCGGGGTTGACGGTCTATTACTTAGAACTGTGACCCAAGTTAATCGCCAGCTTTTGGAAAAATCCTCGGTGCGCTATGTGGCAACAGCCTCTGCGGGATTTGATCATTTTAATCTTGCAGATTTAGCTAGGCTCAATATTGAGTGGTACGCGGCAAGGGGTTGCAATGCGCGTGCGGTGGCGGAATATGTGATTGCGGTGATTGCACGATTGCAGCTGCAAGGTCAATTGGCGACTGAGCGGGTAAAAATTGGTGTTATCGGTGTGGGTCATGTTGGCTCAAAAGTCGCTGAACTATTAACTAAAATAGGTGTGACGGTAATTTGCTACGATCCACCACGCGAGCTTTTGGATACGAGTTTTAAAAGCGCAGATTTAGATGAACTTTATCGCTGTCACATGCTCAGTTGTCATTTGCCCTTGGTTCGCCAAGGGCCATATGCGACTACAGGACTGATTGACCAGATCTTAGCAGATTTAGCTGATAAAACGGTTATTTTAAATGCTGGGCGAGGTGAGTCGTTATCCTTAGCGGCGATTAGAAAATATCCTGAGCATGATTATATTCTCGATGTGTGGGACTCTGAGCCAAGTATTAGCCCCTGTGATTTAAATTTAAAGCAAATCAAGTTGATGACGCCGCATATTGCAGGATATGGTCTCTGGGACAAATATAATGCCAGCTGTATGGCAGCACATTGGTTGGCAACAAAGCTTGCTGTTCGTTATCAGTCGGTGGCCTTGCCTGCTGTTGAGCGATTGGATGCTCGTGCTGCAAAAACGTGGCAAGAGGCTGTTTTAATGGCATACGATCCACGTGTGGACCAGATGAAAATCAGGGCACTTGTTGACCGTGTCAATACTATAGATTCAGAGCCTGTAATGATTGAATCATTGCGTAAAAATTATGCATTAAGAGCGCCTTTCGCTCGTGATATTAAAACTAGCTGTTTGAAAAAAAACGAGATGAGTGTTCTATCAACATTAGGTTTTCGCTTATTGTAGATTTTTTATCCTGTCATCTTTATTTTATTTTATTTTATTTTATTTTATTTTTAATTGTAATTAGTTTAATGATATTTTTGGTGATCACTAGGATTGAGGTGATGATGGCAGAGGAGGATTTTAATTTGAGTGGTATAAAAATGGTATGAAAAATATGCCGGATATAGTCAATGCTGATATTGAACAGTATTGTCACGAGATAACACAGCCTGAGTCGCCGTTGTTGCGAGAGCTGGTGGCAGATACCTGGGAAAACATGAGTGGCCCGCAGATGATGACTGGGCGAGTACCCGCTAAATTATTACGGATGTTAATCCAGTTGATGGGGGCTAAATATGTATTAGAATTAGGGACTTATACGGGTTATTCGGCGTTAACGATTGCAGAGGCTTTGCCTGATGATGGCAAGGTGGTTAGCTGTGATGTGAATCCGATGTGTAAAAGTTTTTCGCGCTACTATTTTGAACAAAGCCCACATGGCGATAAAATTGATTTACGTATTGCCCCTGCCTTTGAAACCATTGCGAGCTTGCCAGAGAATCATTTTGATATTGTTTTTTTGGATGCAGATAAAGCGAACTACTTGAAATATTACGAAGCGACCCTATCTAAGCTAGTACGTGGTGGATTACTCGTGATTGATAATGCCTTATGGTATGGCGAGGTCCTCGCACCAACAAGTAAACATGCGATCGGTGTGCATGAGCTCAATGCTCATCTCACTGCAGATGAACGTGTTGAAAATGTCTTGCTGACCGTCAGAGATGGCATGCACTTGGTGCGTAAAAAATAGTATTGATTAACTGAACTGAACTTAAATTTAGAAAAATAGAGGATGAGAAATGGCTGTGGCTGAAGCAAAGACACATGGTTTCCAAACTGAAGTAAAACAACTATTAAAGTTGATGATTCATTCGTTGTACTCTAATAAGGAAATTTTCCTAAGAGAACTAGTTTCTAATGCTGCAGATGCAATTGATAAATTACGCTTTGAGGCCGTATCGAATGAAAGCCTTTATGAAAACGATGCTGAATTAAAGGTGTGGATTGAGCCAAATAAAGAAGCGCGCACCTTAACCATTCGTGATAATGGCATCGGCATGAGTCAAGATGAGGTGATGGAAAACCTAGGAACGATTGCAAAATCAGGCACCAAGCAGTTTTTAGAATCGTTAACCGGAGATCAAGCAAAGGACGCCCATCTGATTGGTCAATTTGGTGTTGGTTTTTATTCAGCGTTTATGGTGGCTGATCGTGTGGTGGTAAAAACACGTCGCGCAGGAGCCGTTGCTGATAGTGGAACTGTTTGGGTCTCTGAAGGTGAGGGCGAATATAGCATTGAAGATACTCACTTAGAGAGTCGTGGTACCGAGATCACTTTGCATCTTAAAGAAGATGATAGTGAGTTTTTAGAAGAATATCGCTTGAAAAATATCATTCAGACCTATTCTGACCATATTTCTACACCGATTTTCTTGATTACGCATGAAGAGCAACAAGAAGAAGCAAAAGAAGGTGAAGAGCCAAAGCCTGCTGAAACTGTACGCAAAGAGGAACAAGCCAATAGTGCAACGGCATTATGGACACGGGCTAAATCAGAGATTACAGATGAGCAGTATGCCGAGACTTATAAACAAATTTCTCATGATTTTGAAGACCCTTTAATCTGGTCACACAATAAAGTTGAAGGGAAAACTGAATACACCAGTTTATTATATATTCCTAAAAAAGCGCCATTTGACTTATTTAACCGTGAAAAGCGCGAAGGTATTAAGCTATATGTACGCCGTATCTTTATTATGGATGATGCTGAGCACTTACTGCCGAACTATTTACGTTTTGTCCGTGGTGTGATTGATTCGAATGATTTACCACTGAACGTTTCGCGTGAAATTCTACAAAGTAATAAAATCATCGATACGATTCGTACTGCCGCTGTTAAGCGGGTATTAGGCTTAATAGAAAAAATTGCCAAAGATGACGATAAACAAAAATACATTGATTTTTGGGCTCAATTTGGTCGTGTATTAAAAGAAGGTCCAGCTGAAGATTTTGCCAATCGTGAGCGGATTGCGAAGTTACTCCGTTTTGCTTCCACTCATACAGGGACAGAGGCACAGACGGTTTCTTTTGAAGATTACATCGCGCGCATGAAAGAAGGCCAGGATAAAATCTATTATATTACGGCAGAAAGTTATGCGGCAGCGAAAAATAGCCCGCAGCTAGAAGCTTTTGCCAGTAAAGAGATTGAAGTTTTATTGTTATCAGATCCAGTCGATGAATGGTGGATTAGCTACTTAAATGAATTTGAAGGTAAAAAACTACAATCGGCAAGTAAAGGCACGCTGGATTTAGGTGATGATCAGGAAAGCAAAGACAAGCAAGAAAAACTCGAAGGTGATAATGCGGATTTAATCAAGAAAGTTAAAGAAGCCTTGGGTGATAAAGTCAAGGATGTCCGTGTGAGCTTACGTTTAACGGCTTCTCCTGCTTGTATTGTTGCCGATGAGAACGATATGAGTGCGCATATGCAACGGATTATGAATGCAGCAGGTCAAAGTATGCCCATGGCCAAGCCAATTTTAGAGCTTAATCCAGAGCATGCATTATTTGCAAAATTACAAGCTGCTGCAGGAGAGGACAGTGCATTTGCAGATTGGTCTAACTTATTGCTAGATCAAGCGATTTTAGCTGAAGGTGGCCAGTTAGAGGATCCTGCGAGTTTCGTTAAACGCATGAATGGCTTGTTGATCTAGATTATAGATAGCAATGACTTATGTTTAATATAAAAAGGCAGCTTCGGCTGCTTTTTTTATGCTATAAATATACTGGAATAACGTGAGTTCGATATAACTCAGCTGGTTAATAGGTTACGCTGGATATTAAGTGATGGCTTCTTCTCCTGAAGACAATAGGCGGCCGCTGCGAGCCAAGGAGTGCAAAGCACGGGGTGAGTAGGCCGAGGTAGGTGAGGATTTTTAGCAGAGCGGAGTTGCGGAAGACCGTAAGGTCTGTAGCAAGCGTAACGAGTGTCTAAAAATCTTTACGAGCCGTAGCGCCATTTGAGAGCAGGGTATGTAGTGGCCGATTCAAGGCACGTAATGCCCTGTGACGAGGGCAGCCGAGGGTTTATAGTCGTCGCGTTTTGCTCGGCGATTTTGCATCATTGGATGTGCAAAATACCTACCGAGGTAGCGACGCTTACGTAATCCAGCAAGAATATTAACCATAAAGTTGTTGACACTACGATGCCTAGAATGCTCGATTTGTGAGATGTTTTTAAGTTGGTCAATTACACTTTCAATAATTCCACGTTTTCTGAGTAAAATTTTATCGATGATAGGCATGAGCCTATTTTTCATATTCTTGCGAATTTTATTGATTAACTGCAGTCATTTTTCATAAAGTCTGTTAAATAAATCTTGTGAAATGTAACCTTTATCACCAATAATCTTACCTGTTAAACCTTGAGCAATTTCAGGTAATACAACGCGATCATCCGTTGTTGCTTGACTGAGTTTAAAGGCCATCAACTCCCCCATATCATTTACAATCAGATGAAGCTTAAAGCCATAGAACCAGCCCATCGTTTATAG
>LVCQ01000069.1 GCA_001644975.1 Piscirickettsiaceae bacterium NZ-RLO1 | reverse complement strand
CTATAGTGACTTTAGTGGCAGTAGCGAGTAAGAACACCTAAAAATTTGCATGTTGCTTTGTCATGTAAAGCCAAAGAAGAGAATGTAAGCCTAAATACATTGGTTGTCTCTTTGTTGGCTGAAGGAATTGGTAAAAAGCAAGCTGTTTAAAAAGTTAAAAGCCTCTTAAAATTTCTTTCTTGAATGATGTTACTTTATTGGAGTAGTAATGTCAGCAAGCGCGATGTCGTGTGCTGTAGGAGAAAACTTTATAATTAATATATTCTGTACTGATTTTATGATGTTAATTTGTCCTTTAGTTACCCCTTTATTAATTATGTTGGCTACAAAGAATGTTATTGATGTTGGTTATATTTCTATGCTCAAGAGCCTAGTATTAATGTTTTTAATGCCGATATTAATGGGAGTTTTCTTTAAAGAAACAATTCTCCGCAAAGTTGATTTGTCACGAATAATGAATCTAGTTATATTGGCTTCTATTGGAGTTTTAGTTGGCTTTATTGCATCATCTAGTAAAAATGAAATTAATGACTCTTCTTTAATTATTTTTGCAGTGCCGCTATATATTTTAATTATGTATATAATAGGATTCTCTTGCGGTGGCAAATGAATTTGCTATGATTGATTGTGCTTTATATGTCCATTAATACTGGGTTATCAATAATTATTGCAACGATTTATCAAAATATTATTTGTATTCTGGCACCGCTAGCTATTAAGATAATTAAGCATCATACCCCCGAAGTGATTTAATCAAAATTAACAAGGATGTTATGACTAAAGGGTTCAATACTATTTTTTCTTTGCTTCACAAAGTTCATGCTAATAAAGTGCTTGAGATGGCAAGAACTGTATGTCCATACATATCGCATTTTGCGATTACAGTGCTCTAAAAAAGTAGAGTACAGTAGTTTGCAGGCAGTATTGCAAGAGTTGATTCTGATGGCTTTTATTATGGGGAAAAGTTTTAATAATATCTAAAACAACATATTCCTATGAATATTCCCTGTTTTTATGTGGTAAGGTGTTGCAAAAATAAAATTATAGGGAATCACAATAATGGACAATCAAGCGCCGCATATCAGAGATGTTCTAAACTCGTTACAGCAAATCACCGGGCAACCGTGGCGAGAGGTACAGGATAAGGCGACGATGTGCTTGGCATTTAATACGGATTTAACTGATCATACAGTTCATTCAACAGAAAAGAGCATGTGGCCAACAAGAACGCGATATGTTGCTCCTGTTGCACATGATCAAGAGGGCTCTCAGGAATCATGGTGGGATAAAACTAAGGGCTTTTTTCATAAAGTCGATGAAAGCATTGTAAGTGGTGTGAATAGTGCCGTTAATTATGCTCATAATCATCCTGTGGCAACTTTGATCAATGTAGGGATGGTTATTGTTGCCGTGACCCCTTTGGGGTGGGTTATGAGTGGTGTTGCTGGTGCTGCTGAAGGTGCTACTTTGCTTGCAGATGCTGTGATTGCTGTAAGAGGGGCTAGCATTGGAGAAAAACTAGCATTAGGCCGTAATATGTTCTACGGCTTAAGCAAAGCTGCTGTGGGCTCAGTGCAGTCGGCCTTATTGCCTGCAGGTATTTTTAGTGTTGCTGTTGGTAATTATGATAGGCACGAGAATGAAGAAGGTTATTCAAAGTGGTTGCATATGGTGCTTGAAGCTTCTAAAGATTACTCTGAGGCTCTATCTTTTAGAGGTGCTTTGAAGGGGGCTAATCTTTTTATTAAAGGACAAGGAGGCGTTAAAGAAATAGCTAATAATGCTTGTAGTATTGCTGGACTTTCTGGTTGTCGTGATGTGGTTAAAGAAATGCTGGGAGCTGTAAAAAGATGACGTTCTTAGGTTATTTTACCGTTGCCATTTTATCTATCATTATCTCTTTAACGCTTGCATGGGTGACAGGAAATTTTCCAGTACTAGAAAAAAATGGTAATCCAGGGAAAGAAAGAAAAGAGGTAGCATATGCCATCTTTATTACATTAGGCTTTCTTAACTTGATATGTCCATCAAGTTGGGTGTGGGTTTCACATGCATTAGGGTTTATTACTACTTTGTTTTTTCTCATCTTGATTATTTCATTCTGCGTTGCTGTTTTTAAAAGGAGAGGAAAAGGTGTTTGAAATAGATTTTAATTGTAATTTACTCCAAGGGTTCAACTTTAACCGCAATAACCAAAGCCGAATAATGCACGTTAAAAGCCTCACAATAGGCACTGTAACGCTTAATCCTGATTTTGAAGTCATAGATCCAACGACCGGCGATAAATCGCCTGTTGTGGGGGTGGGGAGTTATCTAGGTTGGCGACAGCAAAAAACTTCACCGCTATTTATGCGTTTTCATGCGAGCCATACGAATACGGCTGATTTATCGAGCTATGTTAGCCACAGCATGGACAATACTAGTGTGAGCTTTGAGGTTGAGATGTTTGAATATGACCCAAATGCTAAACAATATTTCAAAGCATTTCACTGTGACGCTCAAGCGATGAAAGGTGAAATACTATGTGACAGTCGAGGTAAATTGGCTGGATTTATTGAGAAAGAGCCATCGCAAGTAGTACAGTCACCGTTAAATTATCAGATTAACTTTGGTTTTAGTCCAGCACCAGAAGAGCAGTTATTTATTACCCAAACGAGTAACACGATTAAAGTGTGTAATGCTTGGGGAGTTAAGAGCGCTTAGTCTTTTTTATTTCCTTTTAAAATAACCTAGCATTTTCAGTATCTGCTGAAACTTGGCTGGGAATACAAGAAGTGTTTGACTTATGGTAGGCAAAAAAAGCATGTAAGCGTGAGAAGATTGATCCGTTGTTTAAGTCGGGTGCTTAAAAGGCAAATCAAGCAGCACCAATGATCTGGAGCTAGGTTAAAATTGGCTGCTTGAGATTGCCATATGGTAAGTATGGTATTTAAGCTTCAAAAATAAAAGGTGAGTTGTTTGCTTTCAAATAAGCCGAGCTGGCTTTGATGTCGGGTATCTAATTGGTAATAGCAATATCTCTTTTTCCCCTTTCCATGAACGGATGTGTAACCTTTGAGACTGTTGGATTAAATAAGATTGTTTAACATCTCCTTTTGATAGACTTTCCATGGCAGGTTGTTTTTTATTTTTCTGATTAAGTTAGGGTTTGCAATGAATGGTCTACCAAAAGCAACAAGGTTAGAGGGATTACTTTCAAGAAATTCTAATGATTCATGTTTGCGATAACCACCAGAGGCTATAACAGTACCAGAGTAGTTATCTCTGACAAATTGAGTCATTGTTTTATTATTCAGCTCTTTATAGACTGTACTGTCATCGAAATTTCCAATATGGATATAGCATATATTAAGCTTTTCTAATTTTTTAAATAAAGCAAAGAATACGTTTTTATCATTGATATCAGTGGATATTTCAGACATATGCCCACCAGGAGACAGTCTTAAGCCAACACGAGAAGCCCCAATTCTAGATACACACTCTTTGGTAACGTTAAAGCAGAATCTACTTTTATCATCGAATGTTTTTCCATACTCATCACTTCTTTTATTTGTACAGTGATGGAGAAATTGATCTATTAAGTAACCGTTCGCACCATGTATTTCAACACCATCAAAACCGGCTTTAATTGCATTTTCTGCGGCTTGGCCATAATCGTTAATGATATTGTTAATATCTTCAATAGTGGCTTTTCGTGATTCCCCACACATTAAACCACTGTTCCCTAGCGGCTCATTCATTATGGTGTTAGAAGCTGATATCGGGAGTTTTCCTGCATGGTAGTTGGGGTGTGAAACTCTTCCACAATGCCATATTTGAAGAAATATATGTCCACCGTTGCGATGAACAGCGTTGGTTATTTTTTGCCAGGATTGAATATGATCTGATGTGTATATGCCAGGTATGTTCCCATAACCAATAGCATCTTTGCTTATTAATGTACCCTCTGTAATGATGAGACCTGCGTCACTTCTTTTCGCATAATAATTTATACTTTCTGTGCTTGGGCACCCATCGCCATCTGCAAACCTTCTTGTCATTGGAGCCATTACTACTTTATTTTTTAATGTAATTTCTGAAGATAATGTGTAGGGAGTTAAAATGGAGCTTTGCATAGTTAGGTTACCAATTTTAAAAAGTTGTTGTTTCTAGAATCCTTCCTAACTGTGATTTTCTCGTTAGAGAAGGCTAGTCGTATATTACTGTTCTGCTCAAGTCATATTAAACATTTTTAATTGAGGTTTTTCAAAATTAATGGGTGATAAGTTGCCATTGGCTGTATGCAGCAGACTATGGTTGTAATATCGAATACAGGCTTCTATACCCCCCTTCATAGTATCACGGGCGTGCTTTAGGCTGCCAAAAAAACGTTTGGCAAACCGCATTGGCAGCTTCTTCTTTAAACGCATTGGAATAGCGCTTGTATAGCTTTTTCTCTTTCATAAACACCTCACTTGAGAGTCATATTTATCTCATTGCCAAGTGTCCTGTTTTATTAGGCCAGAACAGCCGATTGATGAGTTAACAATGAAACAAAGGGGATGGGTATGAAAAAAGGAATTAAAGCGGCAGGTGTAATTGAAAGCGTTGCAAGAGTATCAAAGATGGGTAAAAGTCATCCAGCATGGTGTGAAACTTTTTAAATGAGTTTGGTGATGAGTGTAAAGCGAGAAAGCCAAAAAGTGATGATCAATATCCAAAAAAAAGGAATACATGATTTATACCATTGTCTTTTATGTTTGTGTTGTTTAAAGATTAAAGCGGCCAGCGCTTCAATTGTTGGAAAATAAGTAATAACAGTAGGAAATGGTTAGATATTGAAATTGCTCTAAAGAAGGGCTTTGATTTAAGTGATGTAATTTTAAAGTTTGGTGTGCAGCAAGAAGAGATAAAAAGCCTCAAGGCGTGAGTTACGATAAAGACTGTAGTAAATGCCATGGTACTGGGTTTGGCCAGATGCTTGATAAAGAGAGGGTGGAATTTTTGGGTATTTCTAAAATGGCGTTTAGTTAAAAAAAGAAAAAATTAAGGGGATATTAATGGATATTACTGTAGCTTTTCAACAAGCTAGAGATAGTAGTCAGGTAACTAATGTGAACAAGCTTGCCTTTGAAACTGATTACGAAGCAAGGTTAGTCAATGCGCTTATAGAGAGTAATGTTGATACTATTTTTTTCGTTGCGAAAAAAGAAAATACTGTAGTGGGGCATTTATTGTTATCTAGAATGAGTGTTGATAGCTTTAATGGTGATGTAGGCTTGAAGATATTTGGTTTAGCTCCAACGTCAGTTATTCCTAGTGAGCAAAAGAAAGGGATTGGTAAGGCTCTAATAGAGAAGGCTATAGCAGCTGCTAAAGATGACAGTGTTGATGCTATCTTTGTATTAGGGCATTCTCAATATTATCCAAAATTTAAGTTTATACCAACAAGTGAGTGGGATATTACCTGTCAATATGATGTACCTGCTGAAGCATTTATGGCTCTTGATATTTCATGGAATTTATCAAGGTTAAATGGAAGGACCGTACTATATTCTAATATTTTTGATGAGTGTTAAAAGTAGATGCTTGTCTCGGATGGAGTGAAAATTATTTTTTCAAAAGGTTTATTTTTCGTAAAAAAGCGTATAAATTTCTACTATAGTATTTTTACATCCTTTTGAAGAAACTAGCACCATCAAGTTGGTTCTTTTGTTTGGAATAAATTAAATGCACAGGGGGTGGGTTTCAGCTTATAGAGTTTGAAGCCCAGTGGTACGAAAAGTTATTTATGGTAAATAATTATGATTCTTTCAGAAGTTTTAGATCAGTTAAAAAAGCGTGAACCTATTTTCCATAGAGAGGAGTTTGGTAGGACAAAATCTGACTTTGAGAATATGATGGATGACGATTTTTGGGAAGTTGGAGCATCAGGGAAAATTTACTCTAAAGAGGATATTTTAAAAACCTTAGAAGAAAGATATAGCAAACCATTTAATGATATATGGGAAGCCAGTGATTTCAAATGCAAACAACTATCTAACGATGTCTATCTAATTAGTTACAGTTTACTACAAGATAATAAGAGATTAACTAGACGCAGCACTGTGTGGAAGTATGTCAGGTCAGACAGTTGGAAAATAGTTTATCATCAAGGAACAGTCGTTGAGGGTTTAGAGTAACTTTTTGTGCTATTGGACTTCAAACTCTCTTAATCTAAAAAATTATGATCGATAATGACTACATTTTAAAATGGTTCTGTCTTTGTCTTATGCTGGTTCGGTGCAATTACTCACTACATTAAATATTTGGTAATGTACCCCACTGATTGATATGGCATAATAAACAAATATTCAAACCAATTTAAGCAAAGACTCATGACTTACATCGAATTAAAATGCCCACAATGTAATCAAAATGAAGTAATTAAATTTGGTAGAAAAGCATCAGGCAACCAGAGCTATCGTTGTAAAAATACACGTTGTGACAAAGACACTTTTTTACGTCATTATTGCCGTCCGGGTGATTTGGCAGAAACAAAGGAAAAAATCAGCGCTGGCTCTGGCATGCGGTTGATCACATCACTCATGAAGTTCTAGCTTATCATTTTGGTCGGCGTAAAGATGAGGCATTAAAGGCGTTAAAATCAAAGCTTGCACCTTTTAATATTCGTTGTTATTACATTGATGGTTGGGGCTCTTATCAGCGCATTTTAGCGAGGAAATCTCATGTAATCAGTAAGAAAAACACCCAGGCTATTGAATATAAGCACTTAACCCTAAGAACTCGAATTAAACGTCTAGCACGGAGGACCATTTGCTTTTCAAAAAGCGAGGCAATGCATGATGCGGTCATTGGGTTGTTCATCAATAAATTTGAGTTTGGTAAGGTGATTTAGATTGAACAATCAAAGAGATGCACTACCTACCTGAATTACTACATATAAGCCTCAAAATTCACCTAATCTATTTTATAAATTTTTTGCTGGTTCTGTCGCAATTTGTGAAAAAACCGTACTTTTATTAAACTCATCAAGTTCTTTTGAGCTTGTTGTATTTGTGAAATTAGCAAAAATCATCTTAAAATTGGAGCCTCGTGTTTCTCTATATGTGCGTTCATCAGTTACTGATCTGATTTGATCGATAGTCAATTTTTTTTTGTCATTCATATATAACTCCTTTAGCTTGAATAGCTTTTCAGAGTCGGATTGACTCATAGGACTATTTTTATTTGCTCTAGTACTAAAATTACTTATTAATTTTGCTAAAATTAGATGTTCTCGATCATAATACTGACTAGGGTTATTCAAAATACGTTGAATATTTTCACGATTACACGATTCTGAAATAGTTAAATTATTAAAATTTACTGTAAACTTAGTATCATTGTTTAATAATTTTTTGATATTTTCACAACTAGCAAGATTATACCTCTCAAGTATATCTAAATTTTCATTAAACTTAACTGGATTAGCAAGAACTTTCTGAATATTGTCTGCCGTGAGTGTTTTTGATTGTATTCTTAAAAAAGCTTCTAACTGATCATCAGTTAGATTCTCTATTGTCTGATGAGTTGCATTATAGACATTACTATTATAATAACTCCACTTAGCAAGCTTTGATTGCTTGTTATCATTTTCACTGCTTTGCCTTAATAGACCTATAAAATCTTTACGTGTAAATATCTTACATGCCTCTCTTTCTTCCAAGCGAAATAACTCAAAGCAATCATATAAAACACTGCGATCATAAGTTTCGCTTACACAAGGACACATTACAGATGTTTTATTATATATTACTCTTCTTTTATTCGTATAAATCCATGAATTTTTTTCTCCTTTGAAATATGAGCTTCCATAATTTTTCGTACTATAATTTTCAAAATCTATATTTTCTAAACTTTGATGGTGAAAAACTCTTCTTGTTATTTCACCGCCTATGAATTTTTGCTCAGGCTTGCTTTTATAGTGGGTATATGCTGAGGTTTGGTGACAAGTATGTTCAAAAACGGCTGTTACCGTAACGTGATCTGGTATAAGTAAAGGCCTTTGATTTCTATAGCTAGTATCGTACCCCATCGGCAGTTGAGGTCTAAATTCATCTCTTTTTTCTTGAGTAGCGTAAATTAAGGTAAGTTCAGATACATTTTCACCAATTTGTATTGGATTGAGAGATGTTGTTCCTTTGGTATGAGAGCTTCTTGCCAAATATTGGGTTAATGACCCATAATTTCCCCCAGCCACAGGATCAATAATTTTTACATTACATTTAACGCCTTTTCCTAGTAAATCAGAAATCGCACTTGTAACTCCTGTGCCAGCAGTTACAGCTCCTCTACTATATCCTTCTAGATTAACAACAATTTCATCATTAGGGTGGTTTAGTTTTATATTTGCTATAGCTAACTCAATTTGTTGTAAGTTAAACCGCCAAGTATCTCCTGAAATTCCTAACCGCCTTGAGGAGTCAAAAATCCAACCACCTAAGTAATCTTGGCTAAGGGCCCAATCTCCTATTTTTTGTTGATTATATTGCTCTCCTGGGGATGCAAATGTATGTCCTTCAGAAGTACATGTTGTGGCTGATGGACCTGGGCAGTACATTTTTAAAGAGACATTTCCTTCTTTGTCTCTAATATCATCTACCTTGAGTAGCCTTTGTTGAGCCTCGCTTATATCTATGATCCGTGGATCGGGTAAGTGTCTACCTCTAAAATGATAAAACCTCTGGTCTGGGTTGGGTTTTGTGTTATTTAGATCGACCTGGATAGCTGTAGCGCGTTGCTCAAGATAGCGCTTACCAATTAGGCTACGGCCTGATTTTAATTCTACAGGGCTATTAAGGTTTATCCCCGTACCATCACAAAATATATTGAGAGTTATTGTACCCATTAGAACTTCATTAGTTATGCAACTTAAATGTTTTTCATGCATATTATTATTGGCGCCTATTTTTTTTACACTAGGGTAAAATTCCCAGTAAAATTTATAGATTGCGTAAGCACCGCCATATTTTTCACGGGTTCAGTCGCAATTTGAAATTTTCAAAGAAAAACACTTTTATTTGGGCATAGTTAGGCTGTAAGTAAGGAAAGTTGAGATCTAGGGAAAACAAAGTTTATCAAATAATATTTTTATTGGCGGTATAGTGTGAAAAACTGATTTGTTGCTTTCTCTGAAAGAGTTTTCGATTGAAACTGTGAAAATATAGGGTTCTATCGAAAATTTTCATGAAAATAGTCAGATAAAACGCTAAAAATATTGTTTTTGGTGGATGCGTAATTAAATTTTATCTCAATGTGTAAGTCCTATTTAATTATTATATAAATAGATAAATTAACAATGTATTAACATGTTAAATGCTGTTTTTTATAAGGGCTAGATATGTGAAATAATTTAATTCTAATACTATTTATCTTCTTAAACATATTTATTTTCTTTATTTCTACCATTATAGCGCCATGTTTTTGGTGTTATAAACATGAAGTGAGAGATTGAAATATTTTAAAAAGGTAGAAATATGCCAACTGATGTATCTGGAGAAAAAAAAGTAATAGTAGAAAAACTATTAATTAGCGCTTCATTGTGCTTGTCTAATAAAAATTTTTCTTCTGCTGAAAAATATGCGGAAAGGTGCCTGAAAGTTATTCTTGGTGAAAGAAAATATGTTGAGTGTATGGAGAGAATAGGAGACCAATCAATACCGGAAGAGATGAAAAAATCAACTCAGAGTATAATTACAAAAGCTAAAAATGAAGTTAATTCAATTGCGAATGAACTTTTATCTAAAAGTGCTTTTTTTCGTGAAAACATGAATAAATATATTGTGTCCTCTATAGTCGAGAAAACTAAAGGGGTATATGAGCCTAAACATCTAGATGGTGCTATTTTATATAGAACAGTTAGACCTAATGGAGAGTATGGTACCCCAGATCATACATTTAAAGTTGGCATGGGACCACAATTTATGCCAGTTTGGCGTTTCCAAGGAGATGGCTTTATTAACTCAGCATACATTAATGATGCTTTAGCTTTTGGGGAAAATCGTCAAATAACAGGATGGAGTGGTGGCGTTGTTGCTTTATCATCTAGTTTTGATTTCGTCGCTCAATTTCAATTTGCTAAAAAATATGGACAACAGGATGGTTATATTTATGCAATTGCTGTAGATGAATGTTTTTGTATAGGAGAAGGTATCACTAAGCAAACAGGAGAAGGAGGGGTTGTGAACGCTGGTGAAGCAGAAGAGTTTGTTTGTTCTCATATTCCTAGTGAAAGAATTGTCGGTTGTCGTCCTGTAGGTGAAGATGGCTCTTTAGGTGAATTTATTCCTAATCCCAATTGTGTCGTTTCAGCAGCAGGTGACAAAGAGTTTCTTAAATTTCATTTTGCAGAAAGTGTATATAGGTCTGAAGATGCTTTTAATGGCCCTAGAGTATATATAAAAGCTGATTTTAGACAGTATTTTCAAGACTCCAGGGCAGAATCAATTACTACTCTTTTTGCAGGTGAAAACAAAAGTAGAGCGTGCAATACACCACGTCGAATTTTCTATGAAGAAAGTATTGAACTTGAAGAAAATTGTTCTCAAAAAAAAGAGCCATATAGCGCTAGAGCTAAGCAAGTAGAGCCAGATGTTTAAATTGACTCTAACCTGTTCTTAACTTGAAAAATATATGATTTTTTATGCAGTTTCAGCTATCGATACGAGCCATGGAGTATACTGATTTAAGGCTCGTAATGTTCTGTGACGAGGGCTGCTGAGGGCTTATAGTCGTCGCGTTTTGCTCGGTAATTTTAGATTATGGGATGTGTAAAATACCTACTGAAGTAGCAGCGCTTACGGATTTATTATTAAACTTATTCTAGCCGTTAGTGATATGATGTTTCCTTATTATAATTTCTCCAGATCGTATTTTTGTAACTTGTTTGTTTGCACTTAGATTTGGAGTTTTCAAAGAAAATTTCGGGTTAGCAGAAAATTATTTTAAAACTCTGTAACTGGTCCAGTGTAATTGCGTATTAAAGCTAGATAAGATCACAGCTTATATTATCATGAATGTTTTGTAAACTATTAGCGGATGCGGCCAAAACTTGGATCTCAGATAAGATACGTTTACATATTCATAAATAGCATTGTGTTTATTTGTTGATTTTTTTATATTCTAAATATTTTTTATTGTTTTTAATATTGAAGTAAGAACTTATTAAAATAAATTTAGAGAAAATATTTATGACTAGACATATTGCTGCCTTTTTTTGTGGCACAGGTTATACGCAAGCATCTGATGCGTCCTTTCAACTGCTAAAAAGTAATCGTCCAGCTTTCGTTGAGCTTCATGGTTATGATGGTTGTGATTCACAAGGAAAATTTCTTAATTTGGGTGGATTAAATGCTAATGGGACTGGTGAGCCCGCTGATGATTTTGTGGAGAAGCTAAGGGTAGCCATGAGAGCTTCTGAAGGAGAAAGGCTGAAAGTAAACCTTATCGCTCATTCTCGAGGTTGCCTTTCAGCATTAAAGGCTGTTCAACGTATTCAAGCTGATCCAGAGCTAAGAGACTGTGTCGACATTGTGCTTGATTTAAGAGAACCTGTTCCCGGTAATCTAGAGCTAGGAGTTAAGGTAGGTAGGAAGTCTTTAGGTACTGTTACTCACAAGGTAAGTGATCTGAGTCAATGTGATGTAGTAGAAAAAGTGTACATTAGTTTATCAGAAAAAGTGGGAAAACATCGTAATAAGAGTGGGTTCAATAGCTTAATTCCACGTTTTTATCCTGAAACTGATGTTGAAGTCGAAGTCCTTCCTACTTGGCATGATGCGCAAGAGCAGTGGAATGGTTTAGTACCTCATAAAGATAGAGGTAGATGGGGTGCGTATGAAGTACATCCTATGGATTCTAGTATTATTGAGCGTGAGTCTCTGGGGGTTTTGACATTAGGGGTGTGTAAATCAGAGCAAATTATACATGAGGGCATTGATCTTGCTAAATTACGCATTGACCCTGCTGAACATGAAGAGAAAATAGATAGACTAAAAGAAATGCAATTAAGGTGTTACAGAGAGTTAAAAAGGGGAGTTAAAGCGCCTCGATTGGAGAAAGCAAGAGATACACATTTTGGTGGGAAAGTCTGTGTACTAGCTCCTGATGCAAAGGCTTTAAATTTGAGACATTATTGTTTATTAGTAGAAGCTGATCGCAGGACAAGGAGGGTAGATTTTGCACTCGGTGTTTATCCACCGCCAAAAAACCTTTCTTGTGTTCAGCAGCTTAGTCTGTGCCCCGACGGTTTAAATCTACTTGGAATGATTATGAGGGAGGTGCGCTCTTTAAAAATAGAATCTAAAATAGACCAAATTGAAGATGATGATGATTTATATGAGTCTGTTGTAAAATACAAGCATAAGTTGATTGAAAGTTTGGCAAAAAAAGCGGTGCGCTGTTTAGCGGCTGAAAAGCCATTTAACCCTAAAAATTATCAAGCACAGAAACAACTTGAAATTTTCAGTCAGCTTTTAGGTGGCCTCGAAGAAGGGCGAGAGCAACAGCTAAAAGATAGAATGTTGCTGGAAGATTTTAAAGATGATTTATTAGCTAAATCTGAGGTTTCAGATGTTAAGGCAGAGTGTTTTTTAAGAGCTGCAACCTTTCAAGATGTCTGTTATGTCGCTGTTAAGCAGCAGCAGTGGAGCCTGAAGAGTACAACGTCTTCGGGAAGAAACATGTGTACGATTTTAGATACTGAGCAAAAGTATGAAAAATTTGCGGTATTAGTAAGAGCTGATGATGGCAAGGTTCATTTTAGAAATTTGCGCCGGTGTGCGGCAAACTACCTTCAAGATGATGCTAGAGATAAACATAATGAGAAGCTTTTTTCACATTCAAAAGATGAGAGTGCACTTATGTTTCTTGAAAACTATTTTCGTGCTCAAAATCACAATAACCCTGTTCAATATCCAGGAGCGCGAGTTACAATAGAACCGTAAGGGCTTTATATTTATATTGAGGTGCTTATTACACTAATATTTTATTTTAGATATATTTGTTTTAATTTATTTTTAATAATAAAATAATTTTTAATTATTATTTTATTAAGTCGTTTTTATGTTGATAATGTAGATTATCATGCAGAGTATTTAAGGTTAACGAGTACTCCTTGTAAGTGATAATTTACAGGGAATACTAATCTAATTTTAAAGTACAGGTTTGGGTTGTTTGTGTCTTAGCCAAACAAAGCCTCAATAAATTCATCTGCTTTAAAAGGACGTAAGTCATCGATTTTTTCGCCGACGCCAATATAACGGATAGGTAGCTTCATTTTTTTAGCGATAGCAAAAATGACTCCACCTTTAGCGGTGCCATCGAGTTTAGTTATAACAATGCCTGAGACATTGACAGCCTGATGAAATTGCTCAGCTTGATTAATAGCGTTTTGTCCAGTACCTGAGTCTAGAACCAGTAAAACTTCATGTGGTGCTGTATTGTCGACTTTGCCAAGCACGCGTTTTACTTTTTTTAGTTCTTCCATCAGATTGCTTTGTGTATGTAGTCGGCCTGCGGTATCGGCAATTAAAATATCACAACCATGTGCTTTGGCTGAGTTATACGCATCGAAAATTACTGATGCGCTATCAGCACCTGTATGTTGGGCAATTACCGGAATATCGTTACGTTCTCCCCAGACTTGTAGTTGCTCAACCGCGGCAGCACGGAAGGTATCACCTGCAGCGAGCATGACGTTTTTGCCTTGGTTCTGGTAATATTTCGCAAGTTTGCCTATGCTTGTGGTTTTACCTGCACCATTGACACCGACGACTAAAATAACAAAGGGATCTGGTGATTTTGGAATTTCTAGAGGAGCACTACAAGGCGCAAGCATGCTGGATAAGTTTTCTTTGAGGGCTTCCATCGCTTTATTCGTATCGGTTAGTTCATTACGATCCAGGCGTTTGGTTAAGTCAGTAATGATATGGGTCGTTGCATCAATACCGACGTCTGCCATGAGTAGCTGAGTTTCTAAATCTTCCAGCAGCTCATCATCGATTTTTTTCTCGCCGATTAAAAGTGTAGTAATGCCTGAAGTTAGATTTTCACGGGTTTTACTGAGGCCTGATTTTAAGCGGGCGAATAAGCCTTGCTTTTTATCGCTATTACTATTGGTGCTGCTTTTTTCAATCTTGTCTTTTTTGCGGCCGAAGAGACGCCCACCTTGTTTTACTTTCTTAGCGTTCTCTTCGGCGCGACGTGCTTCTTCTTCAGCTTTTAGAC
>LVCQ01000068.1 GCA_001644975.1 Piscirickettsiaceae bacterium NZ-RLO1 | reverse complement strand
CGAGACCTTTCGCTAGAAACTTCATCTAGCTTATTTTTTTCAAATAATAAATAAGCACTTTCAGCAGCAGTTTGACCAATGTGAGTACCAAATCTGCCATTGTGTTCAGCTAAAATAGCTTTAGCAACCTCTATCTCAGTTAGCATTACTGTGCTTAAAGCAGTAGATTCTGCCAATTTTATTTTTTCAATCATTTGTTCTTTGATAAGGTGAAGAATTAGCTGCCATGTTTTTGTGCGCCCAGAGCCTGATAATTTATGAATACCTTGCTCCTGGCAAATCCAGTGAAGTGGATGACTCTTATCAGCTCTTGCACCTTTTACATCCTGATATAAATCTATCAGCTTAACTAACAGCATTCCTTCACTTCTGCTATGTAACATAGTTTTAAATTGTATAAGGAATTCGCTTTTCATATCGCTAAGTTCATTGTGACATAATTCAGATGATTTAATGTCGCTAGCAATACCATGTGCTAAGTCAATAATATTATTATTAACCCACTTAAAACTATGAGCCTGGCTGTCCTTCTGGCATAAATCGAGTGCTATTTTTTTTCCTCGATGAAAGGCATTTTTTAACTCGAATTCAAAATCCGATAAATCTAAATTTTCTCTACCTAGAAGAATATGCTCTAATTTTTTAATGTTTTTTGAATAATAACTTGTATATTTTTCCACATCTTTAGGCTGGGATGGGTCTATATTACCCCATAGTGACAATTCATAACCTTTCCCATCAATGACGGTAATAGGCTCTTCAAAAAAACGTCCTTGAATATTCTTACCTGCTACTTTTTTAACTGAACAAAACTCTCTAACCGGAATAACAATATTATAACCTTGGCCTGCAATCTCAAAAAGCTCCTGTATTGATTGCTTACAGTTTCGCATATCATCGCCAAAAGTGCTGCTATTATGAATACCTGTTGTTACCAATCCAAAAACTGGATAGCCTTGCTGGCCGCGTTTTTGTTTATCTTTTGTACCTGTAATGCTTCTAGCGGCTGCTGCTAACCCACCACCTGAGACCGGCTCAGATAAATTACAATTTCTAGCCATATGTCCAGTATTTCCAGCAAAAACAAACACAGTTTTTTCTGGGGATAATTTATTTTTTTTACAGAAATCAAGATAGCTTTCTCGAGTAACGTACCCAGACAGATAATAAATTTTCATTTAAAATTTTCCAAAACTAAACTATTAAATGACTTATCTATGAAAATATAAAAAATTTTCATGGAATTCTCTATAGTTATGATTGATGTATTAATTTAATTATTTTAAATTGATATGATGTTTATTTTAATATTTTATTAATAAATATTATTTTACTTAATGGTGTACTCTATCAAAATAGCAAACTCTCATTTGCAAATGACTATACTAAAGTTAATATCAAAATAAAACAAAATTTATAGTAAATATTTTTTAAATTAAAAAACAACTAAAATCATCTGGTTTGATTGACTTAGTATGACTCACGAGAATAGATAGCCAGAAAAATATTACTTATTCACTCCCTTCAATATCTTCTTCCATGCTCATATCTAAGCTTGCATCACCATCATCTACCGCTTCTTCCTCAAAATTAAACTCTTGATTTAAAAAGCTCAGGCGTTCTAAAGACTTTTCTAAAGCAACAAGCTGCTCTAACTTAAAATTTAATAATAAGGTTATAATTTGCTGATAAATCACCTCTTCTAACTGTATCACTTGTGGTGCTACTTTTTCAGGCCCTTCAAATTTTGTTTTATGAGTAATAAACTGTATCAATACTTGCAAGCGCTCTTTATTTTTATCTCTTAATACCTGTACATGCTCAGTGAGTAATTTTATTTTTTTACCGCGTGAACGCATACCCACAAACCAAAATAATACAGCAATAATAGCCGCCTCAAGAATAAGCATGCCTATGATTAATACCGCCCCCATCACGCGTCTCCTTTCTCTTCATCACCACCCTTATTCTTATCATCACCTGGGTTATTATCTTTTGTATCATCGACCGTACCTTCTTGCTCAGCCATATTCTGCAGCATTTTTCTCTGACGTTTACGCATAATTATAATCAGCGGAATAAATACCGCAGCAACAACTAAGGCACTGGCTAGTACTACAAAAAACAATATCGTAATTAGGGAAAAACCCGTGCTACTCTCGCCTGAATTTTTTACAGCGCCCTCAGTATGCCCATTGATTTCTTCAATAAAGTCGCTTTCAGAGGACTCATCATCAGTCCCCTCTGCAGATTTCTTATGATTTTCATCACCATCTTCTCCAAGTAGCTCATCTTCAGAAAGAGACTCTTCTTCAACTGCTTGCTCTTCTGTAGCACCGCCAGGCTCTTCAGTACTTTCATTGTCTTCAGCTCGAGTGTCTTCCATTGGTGGTGAAGACATTTCTGCAACTGATGAAGATGATGAGTCTACTGCAGACGGTACCACTGTCCCTTCAACCGAATAAACAGACTCTAATATTCCAAACGGGCGCTGAGCAATCGTTACGCCCGATAATTGAGCACGTATTTGATAACTCTGCCCTACGGGCAAGGCAGGTAACCAAAACATCCAGGAACCATTCGCTTGCTTTTCTAAAGTAATTTCCTTATGTTGGAACTGTGTAGAAGATGATGATGAAGATGTAGATTTCACAAAAACACGTAATTTTAAATCATCACTTTCAACTAAGTCATGACGTGCAGTAATAGTGACTGCATACACAGGCTGCTGATTGTCACTGATTACCTTGTGCATCCAAGTAATAGGCGAGCTAAACACCTGAATCTTCTGTACAAACTCACGCTCAAAGGTAATACCATCTGCAAATAGGCGAATTTCCATAGTCGAGGGATCATGCTTAGCTTCTGTTATTGCCGTAACATCCATCACATATTCTGCCTGCTCTGGCATACTAGCTGAAATAATATTACGTATTGACTCTTCTTTGCCACGAATATTTCCTACCAATTTAATCACTTTAATGACATTAGGGTCATTGAGTAATTTGCCTTGATTTAAAATTTTGGCTTTTAAACGAAAACGCTCGCCGGCAAAGGCAATTTTTGGCAACTCATTCACCTCTAACTGCAATTGCGTCATAATTAATACTTTACTAAGCGGACTTAGATAATCAGCCAAAATATGCCATTGACCATATAAGGGCTTTGATAAGGTAATCAAGCTAAATAAATCACGTTTGACCCAGCGAATCCACTTAGGATGACGCTGATAAGAATAAGTCACACCCACTGGGGACTTTAACATCACCGGCTTGGCTGTTTTTATATTATCTTGACGCAATAATAGAATTGTTGCTTCTTCAACACTGCGATCAACATAAAACGCATTTTTAAAAATAGGCAACTCATCTGCAGCAGCCACTTCAGTAAAAATATTTAAAAAAGCCTGCTGCAAACTTTCTTTATTTTCTATCAAATAAACACGCCCATCCGTCGCATCACTTAAACGTGTTAAAATACCATCCTCTTGGACATTAGCCTCATCCTTACTACTCTCCTCAGTGCGATCTATACCTAAAGGACCAAATGCCGCAATATAAACACGAATATCACGCGCTTGTAAGAACGGGATGAGCTCATCTATAATGCGTGATTTATTCGCTAGGTTCTTCCCTTCTTTCGCGCTGACTTTAAGCTTATTACCAGTCAGAATAATAATATTACGCTCTTTATTTGGCTCATTATGAGCCCAGCCTTCCGTCACTTTACGCAGTGCTTCATCAAGATTACTAAAGCGTGTTTGTAATTCCAAAGCCTTAACTTTGTTATCCGCCTCCTGTAACCAGTGTTGACTTACTTTGCCATAAGGCATATTAATATTGACTAAATCACCAAACTCCCAAACACCAGCATAACTCCCCTTCGGCAATACACTCACCAGCATGCGTAATGCTTCAATACGTAACTTGCTCGGGTCATTCTTTTCTAGGTTATCCGAAGCATCAACCAAAATTCGCGTATCATACACTTTACCAAAGCCAGTGTTTGCAAAAATACTAGGAGAGTAAATAACCAGGATTAAAAAAAGCGTAAAAAACGTAATTAGTCGCGACATTATAAACAGCAAAGGCATACTCAAGCGTGAATGCACAACATTTTTATTCACGGTTAAGCATGTTTTCCCTCTCATGAGAACATCCCTTTACGACTCGGCTCATTTTCCCAGATAATTTTAATATCGGCAAAGTGCTTGAGTTCTTTACAACAGTGCCATACAGTGTAGGAAAATAAACGAAAACAATGAATGAAAAACATTAGCTTATGAATACAGCCTTACATGAAACTGACATCGCAAAAACAACAGCACCTGTAACCACCTGCCAATTAAAGGGCAGTTTGTTCACACTGACCGTACTACTCATTTACAATAGTGATATCAATCAATTAGAAAAAGAGCTGCAAGAAAAAGTTAAATACGCGCCTCACTTTTTCCAGCATACCCCCACCGTACTTGATATTAGTCAGTTTAAACCCGCTGAAGTCCCCGACTTTTTTGCCATACAAACCTGTTGCCGACGCTTAGGCCTAATCCCGGTGGCTGTGCGCGGTGGTAATCAAACACAACACATGAGTGCGCAACACGCAGGCTTTGCTATTTTACCTGCAGCTAAAGAAGAACCTGCCGTAAAAAAAACAGTGACTATCACTTCAAAACAAAAGCAACAGTACCAAGAACCTTCTGCTAGTTCATCTTCTGCACAATCACAGTCTGTCACAGCAGATAAGGCGCCTTCTGTTACAGAAATCGCATCTAAAGCAAAAAATAAAATTATCACTAAACCTGTGCGTTCAGGTCAGCAAGTTTATAATGGCGACGGCGATTTAATTATTCTAAGCAGTGTCAGCCCAGGCGCAGAACTGATTGCCGATGGCAATATTCATGTTTATGGAACCCTCAAAGGGCGCGCCTTAGCCGGTGTCAACGGTAATCAACACGCACGTATTTTCTGTGGGCGTTTGGAAGCCGAACTCATTTCCATTGCTGGGCAATACAAAATTAATGAAGAAATTCAATGTTATAGCCAAGAGAACCATCTACAGATTTACTTAGAGCATAATCAACTCCTCATCCGTCCGCTATAAATTCACTTGCTTTTAATTAAAATACATAACAAAATTACCTTTAAATTTATGACACTATAACTAAAACAACTAAAACTATTAATTAAAGGAAACCATCATCGTGGCAAAAATTGTCGTAATTACCTCAGGTAAAGGCGGTGTAGGCAAAACCACAACCAGCGCAGCATTTGCAACAGGCTTAGCAGAACGTGGCTATAAAACCGTCGTTATTGACTTTGATGTCGGCCTGCGTAACCTCGATTTAATCATGGGCTGTGAACGTCGAGTGGTGTATGACTTTGTCAATGTGTTACAAGATGAAGCAAACTTAACTCAAGCACTGATTAAAGACAAACATGTTGATAACCTCTTTATTCTGCCCGCCTCACAAACGCGCGACAAAGATGCACTGACCAAAGAAGGTGTTGAGAAAGCACTCAATGAATTGAAAGAAAAATTTGACTATATTATCTGCGATTCTCCTGCAGGCATTGAAAAAGGTGCGCTCATGGCCCTTTATTTTGCTGATGAGGCGATTATTGTTACCAACCCTGAAGTCTCTTCAGTCCGCGACTCCGACCGCATTCTAGGTGTATTATCCAGTAAGTCTTATCGAGCAGAACAAGGTCAACCTCCTGTTAAAGAGCACTTATTAGTAACTCGCTACAATGCTGAGCGCGTTGAAAATGGTGATATGCTCAATATCGAGTCTGTCAAAGAAATTCTTGCTGTTCCCTTAATGGGAGTGATTCCCGAGTCAAAAGCCGTCTTGCGTGCTTCAAATACAGGCAACCCAGTCATTCTTGATAAAGACAGTGATGCCGGACAAGCCTATGCTGATGCTGTCTCACGCTTTCTAGGCGAAGAGGTTGAATATCGTTTTATCACAGCACGGAAAAAAATATATTTCAGCGTTTATTAGGAGGACTTAAGGCATGAGCATCCTCGACTATTTTTTTAATAGTGCGAATAATAAACGCAAGCGCAGTGCTGATGTTGCCAAAGAACGTTTACAAATTATCGTCGCTTATGAGCGTAATCAACGCCAAAAAAGCCCTGATTATTTACCCTTATTACGCCAAGAAATTATGGCAGTGATCAAAAAATACGTGCATGTTGATAGTGAGCAAATTAAAGTCGAGCTCAATCAAGACCAAGAACGTTCAGTGCTTGAGCTTAATATTATGCTGCCACCAGAAGAAGAAAAGGCAGAAAAAGACAACAGCTCGAATAATGACGAGTCTGCTCAAACGCAAGCCACAGAACAACAAAAAGAAAAAAATGCAGACGAAGCCCTCTCTTAGGGCTTCTTTAAAACTTAACAACCATACTTATAAAACCAATACTGTACTTTAATCATACACATTCAAAATGCTATGACCCCGATTTAGTGAATATATATTTATAAGATATAATTCACTCTCAGCGAGTTGCATACTGAAACAGGTGAAATTGGTTATTTAATCTGGCCACCTGCCGATGCTTTATTGCTTGAGCCTGAGGCTATTCAGCAATTAAAAGTGCCTATCTCTTAAAAAAATAAACATAAATTTGCCGGCTGACATATTACTTTTAACATCTAAAACATTAAAATAACGTTATACGCTTAGCCGGCATTATTATTATGAATTCAGATCAATTACTCGCAATTGACGCTGCACTAATTAAAGCGGTTCGTAAAAATATTAAATACTCAACAAACCTTTATTTTCTTGCTACTTATGAAATTGAATCTTTTTTTATAAATAGAGGAGAAAAATTAAGCTCTATTAGGGAACAACGGGATCCCGTTAGTGGATTTTTAAAAGGCGCTAACGCTGCTTCAGCATACCCATATTTTTAATCACGTGCTGCAATTAGCGCCTAGAGGACGTGGGCAATCAATCCTAAAAATATTGCTCGGATATTAAACGAATACAACAAAAACAGCAAAAGGCTTGCTGAGCCTGGATGAGATTAGAGCCATCCAAGATCAATCCATACCTGATCGAGAAAAATACCGTAGTTTAATCCAATGGATAAAAAAAGATGGTGCTGATCCTTCTCTTTATACAAAGGCACAAAAGGCTACGACTTATCAAGCCGTAAATGATTTTGTCAGCCGCAGTCAAGGGGAAGCAGGCTTACTGTTGTTCTATGACCGAACTGAACAAGCACAGCCTATGGGGGTAGAAGCTTCAGCAACACGATAAAATCACCTTAGCTTGTATGCAAATCAAACCTAAAAGGGATTTTATAAAAGTTAAACTTCGAGTGCTAAGGGCTGAGGCAAAGATAAACTTTGTTTATATTTAAAAAGTTACTGAACAACAATTTTTTACAGTCCCTTTTAAAGCTCTGGTGCTTTATCTATGTTTTCTAAAATAGGGGGCTTTACGCTATTTTTGTGTGCTGCTTGGTAAAAAAGTAATTCTGATTTCACAAAATTTTCTACGTTATCATATTTACTGCCCACAAGTTCTTTTTGTTGTAGCTGCCGTGCGAATTCTTCATCACTGTCTAGTAGTAGCTTTTTCTGTGCTTTAGAATCATTGAGAATAAGATTAAACGCATCCTCATCGAGTTTGTTAACTTTATTTGCCGCAAAAATAGCATGTTGCAATAACGGTTGATTTTTTAGTTTTTCAAAAGCATCTTGATCCAGTGCATTTAATACTAAATCAGTTGTATATAATGCAGCAATTGTTTCTTGTAACGGTCTAGATTCCACTAAGTCTTCATAGTTATCTTCATTAAGTAAGCTATTATAGCCAAGTACCGACACGGCCCTTCGCATATTTTTATTGTGATCAAGCTGGGCTAATGTTTGATTAGTCAACAAACCGCTATCATATAAGCTTGTCAAGGCGTATCGATAACTCCGCGAGCTACGCATCTTCTTCCAATATTCTAGATTAAAATCAGTAATGCTCTCTAGGGCCTGAACAGCGACAAGAAGATTATCCACTCCCTTAAGAGCACGAAGAATAATGTTATACTCTCCCTGCGTTTTTTTCGATTGATTACTATAGGATCCATTCTCTTGTAAAAACTTAGCTAAATCTTCATAATTTTCTATGGCCATACTTAAACACCTCCCTTGTTATTGCCACTCAATTATTACATAAGCACTATGGCGCTTTTTACTGTTAATTGAATTAAATATTTAAGTATTTTAAAATAATGATCAATTATCATTAAAAACATTATCAAATTAAATAACCCGCACCTATAAAGTTGTAATATAAAAATAAAATTTTATTAAGCATTTAATTTAATCCTCACCTACTTTTGAGCGATCCCGAATTTAGGACATCACTTTTGTGCCCGTTTGGCCGTTAATCAAAGCTAATGGAAAATAAAAATCACAGTTTTTCTGCTTGATCTGAGAGCCTTTGAGATTTCATTGAGTATATTTACATACAGTTGTTGCAACTCAAGCCGACAGTTTACACTCACACAATTTTTCTTTATCATCCTGAGATATCTAAACCATTGAACCTAGGAACAATCGACTAAATTAAGGATAATCCCCATGCCACAATCAAAATTAACCAATAAAATTGTCCTGATTACTGGTGCCTCTTCCGGGATTGGCCAAGCCTGTGCAGAACAGTTTGCCGCCCAAGGTGCTCAGCTTATTCTCGCTGCACGACGTTTTGATCGCCTTAATGACCTTGCGACCACATTACATAATAAACATGGCACAAAAACCCTGCCTTTAGCGCTGGATGTCAGAGATAAGCAACAAGTTAACAATACCATTAAGAATTTACCGACAGAATGGCAGTCCATTGATATTTTAGTCAACAATGCTGGCCTTGGCGGCACAACTGAGCTCATGCAGCATGCAGATACAGACATTTGGGATACCATCATCGATACTAATGTCAAAGGCTTGCTTTATGTTACCAAAGCCACCCTAACCAGTATGGTTGAGCGCAATGCTGGACATATTATTAATATCGGTTCTATTGCAGGTCATGACTATTACAAGGGTGGCAATGTTTACAGCGCAAGCAAACATGCCGTAAAAGCACTCACACGCTCACTACGCATAGACCTAGCAGGCCATAACATTCGTATCAGTGAAATTGATCCAGGTGCAGTGCATACGGAATTTAGTGAAAAACGCTGGGATAAAGCACGTTCTGACCAGTTTTATTCAGATTTTGAGCCATTAATGGGTGAGGATATCGCTGACACGGTAATTTACTGCGCAACTCGTCCAGCCCATGTCAACATTTCAGAGATCATGGTCTATCCGCTAGCACAAGCGGCAACCTCTATCTTACACAAGAACAACCAATCAGACATAAAGTCAAACAGTTTATATGACTAACAATAAGGTTAGGGTTTAGGGCTAAACCTTAACCTTAGGGACTGCAGCGATGGCACGCAATGGTGATTCAGTGCCATCACGCAGATTTAAAGGCAATAGCGAGATGTAAGCGCCCAGCGCTGGCAATTGCTCACAATAGGCAAGATTTTCAACAATATAACACCCTGCACCCAAGATTAGATGATGAACCGGAAACGCTGTGTTACCACCATCTGGAGATAACGTATCAATCCCTATCCCAACGATTTTACGTGTTAATAATAATTGCGCCGCCTCTGGACTAAAGCCTGGAAAGTGTAACTGCGCCGCCTCATCCGCATTCCGATATTGGCGTGGATCATGCCAGTATTGTCCCCAACCGGTGAAGCCAATAACAAAACAACCCTGACTAATTTTACCGTAGACAGCTTCAAATGCATGGATATCATCCACCTGAATCAGGTAATCCGCCTCAGCTTGCTTATGCACATCTACCACGCATACAGGCACAATCAATGCCTCTAACTTCAGCTGATCAATACCCGCACCTTCTGAGTAAAAGTGACGTGGCGCATCCATATGCGTACCAATACCGGCCCTCATCGATAGTGAATGTACACGACAGCCTGCAGAATAATCCAATGTTACCGCTTGTGAAAAACCACAGCCACCTTCCCAACAAGGGACAGCCTCATCAAGAAAGTGCGTTAAATCAACCAGATCATATTTATCAAGATCAAACACTGTGCTGTTCCTTGTATTAATTACCACTCATTTTCAAACAACAGTAAACATAAGCCCCTACCGCTATACCCTACATGCCATTTGGATACTTCTCATAATCTGTTAAATTAGCTGCTCTCACTTGCGTTAAGGCTGCATCATAGCCATGTAACAAGCTCACACTAAAATCAATACGCTCACGAATATATTGATCCTCCGCACTCAATTGACTATTACTTTCTATTGGTGTGGATGACAATGACGGCAAGCTATTTAATACTTGCTTCACATTACGAATAATTAAATGCTCAGGTAGATAACACAAGCGAGTATTTTTATAGCTACTCATACGTAACTCATTCACAGGATAACTTCCCCCAATACCTGCAGAGACCGCAGCAATTAAAGCCGGCTTATGACCAAGCTCACGCGCACCACAGAGTAAAAAAAAGTTCTTCAGGGCCGCAGGCACCATACCTGACCATTCCGGTGAGACAATGACAAAAGCACTCGCTTCATGCAATTGTTGATGTAGCGGAGCTAAACGTGCTTGCCATTCCTGATCCCCTTGCCAGATGCTTTCATCCCACAGGGGTAAGCTCTCTACGGCTAAATCAACGAGATGAACGTTATCCTGATAATGCAGCGCCTTTGCACGGTCTGCAATATATTCCGACACTTTACGAGACTCAGAGTTTTGACGATGACTGCCACTTACAATCACAAGCTTCATTTTTTCTCCCTTTAAAATTAAACTGACCACTAAACTTGACTAATAAACTTATATTTAATAATAGAATTAAATAGTATGGTATACACAATAATAAGCGCTATCAACTTAAAGACGAATGACCATAAATTTAGGTATAAATAATAGTATTACCGAGGCAATATGTATAAATTCACTCACATGCTCTCTAAACAACTCAAGCCGTTATGGACTTTTATTCTCTGGATTTGCCATGCATTTAAACACAGCGGCTGTATTTATCGTGCCGCTGCATTAACATTTACCAGTTTGCTCACCTTAGGTCCGTTAGTCATCGTGCTCTTTGCCATTCTTATGTCGATTCCAGCCTTTCAAGAAGCCAGCCTCAAATTGCAAGCATTTATTCTCAATAACTTTGTCCCTTCGGCCAGTAGCATTTTGCAAGGCTATATTTCAAGCTTTCAAAAGCAATCTACCCAAATTCCTGTTAAATCTATTTTCTTTTTATTATTTATGGCCATTTTACTCTTTATGAATATCGAAAGCGCTTTAAACGATATTTGGGGAATTAAAAAACGCCGCCCACTGATGCATTCATTTCTACTTTACTGGGCTTTATTGACACTTGGACCCATTGTACTTGGCATCAGCCTAACAGCCGCTTCTAGCTTATTAACCTTAAAGCTATTCCATGACCCTTCACTGATTACCGACGGCGCTCAACTCATCTGGCTCACCTTACCTTTTCTAAGCTCTGTTGCCACATTAACCTTTTTGTATATGGCGATCCCTTACTGCCGAGTTCGATTTATCCATGCGCTCAGTGGGGCTGTTTTTGCCGCTATCTGTATAGAAGCTGCTAAGCTGGCCTTTGCTTGGTATGTGGCAGATCACATGGCAGTTTATAAAATGATTTATGGCACACTGGCTATTTTGCCTATTTTCTTGGTGTGGGTATATTGGTCTTGGCTGATTTTCTTGCTGGGTGCACAAATCGTCAATGGCTTGCGCTTTCATCAACAACACCGCCAACATGCAAAGCAGGCTTTATCTTTGTTTAATCTCTGCTTACAGTGCTTATATCATCTATTTAACCAACAGCAAACACATAGTACAGGCCTAGCATTAAAGCAATTACAAAAGCAATTACCATACACACCACTGCACAACCTAACAGAAGCCGTCCTCTTGCTTGATGAACACGGTTACATTGCTCAACTCAATGATGACAGCTATATCATTACCCATCCACTTAGCCAACTTAGTTTATTAACGCTGTACCAACTATTTCAAACCCACCTAAAACACAATGAAACGACTGGCATTAACAGCATCGACGATAAGCTCGCAGCCCTATTAGAACAATCAAAAACAGTATTAGATCAACCATTACAACAGCTCTTTGAATCAGCAATAAAAAAGATAAAAAAAGCCCTTGACGCTGGAAAGAAATCACGTATAATTCGTTCCCAAGTTGCGCGGGAATAGCTCAGTTGGTAGAGCACAACCTTGCCAAGGTTGGGGTCGCGAGTTCGAGTCTCGTTTCCCGCTCCAAACGAGGACCGGTAGTTCAGTTGGTTAGAATACCTGCCTGTCACGCAGGGGGTCGCGGGTTCGAGTCCCGTCCGGTCCGCCAACACTTTCCTTTTTTGCATACGCATAATAGAATTAAAATAACCTCCTTCCATTACATCAATTAAAGATAACGCTTACAATGACAGCTTATTATGGTACGTTACTTTTTGATTTTGACAGCACATTAATTCACTGCGAAAGCTTGGATTTATTTTTTAAAGTCACCCAAAATAATCCTGTACTAACTAAGCAAATCGAACACATCACTGACCTTGGCATGGCCGGCGATATCAGCTTTGCCGAATCACTGAGTCAGCGCCTAGCTTTACTGAATACAACACCAACAGCACTTCAGCATTTTGCTAAGACATTAATCAATTATATCACCCCAAACATGCCTGAACTGATTGCCTGGGCACATCATTATTTTGATATCTGGATTGTCAGTGGCGGCCTAACACCGCTAATCCTACCAGTAGCAGACAAATTAAATATTGATCAAAGCCATGTTAAAGCAGTAAATCTTCAGTGGCAGGGCCAACACTTACACGCTGATCCGGAAAATGGCTTTGCAACAGATAAAATCACCGGCGCCAGACAATGCTTATCACTGTGGCAAACACCCATTACAGTTATCGGTGATGGCTATACTGACTTCCAGCTTTTTGAAGCAAACATTGCTCACTATTTTATCGCTTATTGCCAACATGTTGAACGAGCCAATGTTATAACGCAAACCCGCTATCGTGCCTACCAACCCGCAGAGATCAAGCAACAGTTGGAGTTATTGTATGAAATATAAGCATCCTCACGACTTAAATGTTTTATTACTTGAAGGCATTCATGACAGTGCTCATAACACACTCAGTGAGTTTGGTTTCAAGCACATTCACAGCTTGCCTACAGCCTTGTCTGAGGCGGAATTAATTCATACATTAAACAGTGAAGATATTGATCTTATCGGCATTCGTTCACGCACGCAGATCAATAAGGCCATTCTAGAACAAGCACCCTCACTCAAAGGCATTGGCTGCTTTTGCATAGGCACTAATCAAATAGATTTAGCATTCGCCACAGCATCAGGTATTCCAGTATTTAATGCACCACATGCCAATACCCGATCGGTCGCTGAGCTTGTCATCGGCCTATCGATTATGTTGCTAAGGCAAATCTTCCCAAAAAACCAAGCTGCCCACCAAGGCGCATGGCTAAAAGCTGCAACGGGCTGCCATGAAATCCGCGGTAAAACTCTGGGCATTATCGGCTACGGTCACATAGGTTCCCAGGTATCCGTCCTTGCTGAATCTCTCGGCATGCATGTTATCTACTATGATACCTTGGCGAAATTACCCTTAGGCAATGCTAAACAAGTACCAAGCTTGGCAGCACTATTGCAAACAGCGGATATTATTTCTCTTCATGTTCCAGAAAGTGAAGAAACTAGATATCTCATTGCTGAACATGAAATTGGCCAAATGAAGCCAGACGCTATCTTAATTAATGCCAGTCGCGGCCATGTCGTTGATGTTGACGCTCTCACAGCCGCACTAACCACCAAAGAACTCAAAGGCGCAGCACTGGATGTATTTCCAATAGAGCCAGAAAGCAATATTCATTCCTTTCAATCACCATTACAAGGCTTAGATAACGTTATTCTCACCCCGCATATCGGTGGTTCAACAGAAGAGGCGCAACTTAATATCGGCACAGAAGTCGCCGCCAAGTTTATCCAATTTGCCCGCTATGGCCATACTCAGGGCTCAGTCAACTTTCCCTTGTTACAACTTTCTCCACACCCTAAAGCTCAACGTATTCTGCATATTCACAAAAATATCCCTGGTATCTTAGGTCAAATCAACCATGTTCTTGCAGAGCACAGCATTAATATTGTCGGTCAAAGCTTAGAAACCTTCCAGGACATCGGCGCTGTACTCTTGGATATTGAACCTACAACCACTGAGCAAATTTTAATAAATTTAAAAGCGATTGAAGGTACAATTAAACTCAGAGCTATTTTAAAGTCATTCTGATCAAAACAAATCCGGCTACTTGCTCATGAGTAACCAGGTCTTTCTCTCTCACCTTTTCAGGGCTTGCATATTTCTTCATGGTGAATATGCTTGCCAGACTTTATCCATAGAGCTAAGTGAAAATGTTTGACCTTGACCATCTTGTTTATACTGCTACGGATATAGACACAGCAGTGAATCACTTTAAAAGCATGGGTTTTTCTCCCATTAAGGGTGGAGAACATAAACGCTTTGGAACTTTGAACTTCATTATCCCTCTAGAAAATTTATGTTATAGCTAAAACCTTATAAATTGACATAATGTAGATGTTCTAAAAAAAGATCTTCGATACTACAGTGATACTTTCTTCGAATGGCTTTAGC